>JAJXYU010000188.1 GCA_021780395.1 Pseudomonadota bacterium | reverse complement strand
GCGGCTCGGGACGCGGTCGCCGGACGGGCGGCGGAACCGGTGTGATCGGTGGATCCGGCGGCGGCGCGTCCCGGCGTGGCGCCGTCGCGCGCCGGGCTGCGGGCGGGGCCGCTGCGCAGCGATGCGCGATCGGCGTCCAGCAGGCGCTGCAGGCGGGCGGTGACGTCGCGGTAGCTCGCATCCACCCGGGTCAGGTGCCGGAACACCGCCGTCGATTGCAACAATCGGCCGCGCTGTTCGAGCTGGGTGCCGAGGGCGTACAGGTCCCCGAGCACGGTCGCGTTCGGCTTGCGGGCCTTCAGTTCCGCGAAGCGCTGCTCGAAATTGTCGAGCAATCGGGCCGTGTCGGCACCGGGCGGGCGCGGTCCGCCGTTCGCGCCCGAGCGCGTGATGCCCGCCCCGATCCGCGCGAACACGAACGTCGCGGTTCCGGCGCCGAGCAGCACGCCCCCGGGGACCCAGAGCCATGGTCCGTGTTCGCCGAGCAGGTGCAATGCGACGGACAGCGCGATGATCGCGACCCCGGCGACGGCACCGATCAACCCGAGTTTTCTCATTGAATGGACATGATCCCGGTCGACGACGCCGTGCAGTATAGGGGATCGGGTGTCGGACACGGCAATGCTAAGCTCACAAAATCGACACGAAAGGATCGACATGGCGAAGGGGCGCGAGGCATTCGTATGCGGCAGCTGCGGCAGTGTCGCGCCGAAGTGGCAAGGGCAGTGCGGCACCTGTGGCGAGTGGAACACGCTCGTGGCGGTGGCCGCCGTGGGGGGCCCCGACCGGCGCGGACGCGGACCGGGCCCGGCCCCGCCATCGACCCTGGCCGCCGAGTCGCAGCACTCGCCGGTCCGTGTCGCGACCGGTTCGGGAGAATTCGATCGCGTTCTCGGTGGCGGCTTGGTTGCCGGATCGGTGACATTGCTCGGCGGGGACCCGGGCATCGGCAAGTCGACCTTGATGTTGCAGGCGGCCGCGGCGCTCGCCTCGGCTGGTCCGGTGCTCTACGCGACCGGCGAGGAATCCTTGCAGCAGGTCGCGTTGCGAGGCCGGCGTCTCGGCCTCGAGGAATCGACGTCGCGCCTGCTCGCCGAAACCTGCGTCGAGCAGATCGTGGAAGCGTCGCGCACGCTCGGCGCGCGGGTGCTGATCGTCGACTCGATCCAGACGACTTATACCGAGGGGGTCGAATCCGCGCCCGGTTCGGTCGCGCAGCTGCGCGAGTGCACCGCGTTGCTCGTGCGCCACGCGAAGCGCACCGGGACCGCGGTGCTGCTCGTCGGGCACGTGACGAAGGAGGGGCAGATCGCCGGACCCCGGGTGCTCGAGCACATGGTCGATACGGTGCTGTACTTCGAGAGCGACACCGGCAGCCGCTTCCGCATCCTCCGGTCGGTGAAGAATCGGTTTGGCGCGGCGAACGAGATCGGGGTGTTCGCGATGGCCGAGCAGGGCCTGCGCGAGGTCAAGAATCCCTCCGCGATCTTCCTGTCGCGCGATCCGCAGCCCGCCGCCGGCAGCGTCGTCACGGTGCTGCGCGAGGGAACCCGGTCGTTGTTGATCGAGGTTCAGGCGCTCGTCGACACCGGTGCCGTCGGCAATCCAAGGCGGGTGGCGGTCGGCATCGACGGCAATCGCCTGACGATGCTGCTCGCGGTCGCCCACCGGCACGGCGGTCTCGGATTCCAAGGCGCGGACGTGTTCGCGAACGTGGTCGGCGGGGTGCGCATCGACGATACCGCGGCGGATCTCGCGATCGTGCTCGCGGCGCATTCCAGCCTCGATGACCGTCCGGTGTCGCATGCGCTGGTCGCTTTCGGCGAGATCGGTCTCGCCGGGGAGATCCGTCCGGTGCCGTTCGGCGAGGAGCGGCTGCAGGAGGCGGCGAAGCACGGCTTCGGCACCGCGATCGTCGCGGCGGCGAACGCGCCGCGGCGCCCGCCGGACGGGATGCGGGTGTTCGCGGTGAAGCGTCTGGTCGAGGCGCTCGACGCTGCGCGCGGCGGCTGAGCCCGATCAGCCGCCGAGGTCCCCCGGCGCGCCGGGGCCCCGCGGCGGATGCACCCGCACGGTCTTCACCGCGTTGTCGCCGGTCTGCAGCACCTCGAGGGTGTAGTCGGCGAGCTTCAGCGTCGTGCCGGGATCGGGGATCGTCTCCAGGAACTCGAGGATCAGGCCGTTCAGCGTCTTCGGGCCGTCGATCGGCAGGTCCCAGCGCATCGAGCGGTTCAGCGCCCGGACGTTCGCCGCGGCGTTCACGACGAAGCTGCCGTCGCCGTCGCGATGCACGTCCTTGTGCATCATCGTCGCCGGATCGGTCGTGAACTCGCCGACGATCTCCTCCAGGATGTCCTCGAGGGTGACGAGGCCCTGGACGTCGCCGTATTCGTCGACGACGAACGCGAGCCGCCGCTTGTTCCGCTGGAAATTGAGCAGCTGCGTGTTCAGCGGCGTCCCGGACGGCACGAAGTAGGTGTCGCGAGCGGTCGCCGCGGCGATCAAGGTGTCGCGGTCGAGCCGGCCGCGCGCGAGCGCGTGCACGACGCTCTTCATGTGCAGCAGGCCGACGATGCGGTCGATCTCGCCTTCGTACACCGGCAGCCGCGTGTGCTGGGTCTGCCGCAGGCGCTCGACGATGTCGTCCCAGTCGTCCTCGAGGTCGATCCCGACGATGTCGGCGCGCGGCACCATGATGTCCTCGACCGTGACCCGCTCCAGGTCGAGGATGCCGACGAGCATCTGCCGGTGGCGCTGGGGGATCAAGGCGCCGGCCTCGGCGAGCACGGTGCGCAGTTCCTCGCCGCTCAGCGCGTGGCCGCTCTGCTGCGCCGACACGCCGAACAGTCGCAGCGCGCCGTTCGCGAGCAGGTTCGTCGCCCACACGAACGGGTAGAGCACCCGCAGCAGCGGCGTGTACACGTAGGCGGCCGGCAGCGCGAGCCGTTCCGGGTGCAGCGCCGCGAAGGTCTTCGGCCCCACTTCGCAGAACACCAGCATGATCACGGTCAACGCGACCACGCCGATCACGAGCAGCACCTCGCCGCCGAGCCGCAACGCGATCACGCCGACGAGCATCGGGGCGATCACGTTCACGATCGTGTTCAGCAGCAGGATCAAGCCGATCAGCCGGTCCGGCTGCGCGAGCAGCGCCTCGGCGAGACGCGCGCCGCGCTGTCCCGCCAGGGCCGCGTGGCGCAGCCGATAGCGGTTCAGACGCATCAACGCCGTTTCGCTGCCGGCGAGCAAGGCCGCGGCGACCAGCAGCGCGGCGAGCGACGCGAACAATGCGGCCAGGGACGGGTGGAACATCACCGCTGCGACGGGCTCATCCCCAGTGCCGTCCGAAGATGTCCTCGAGCACGAACTTGGACCCGAAGTAGGCGAGCACCAGGATCCCGAAGCCCCACAGGGTGAAGCGCACCGCGGACCGGCCTCGCCAGCCGTAGCGCACCCGCCCGAACAACAGGATCGCGAACAGCACCCAGGCCATCAGCGACAACACGGTCTTGTGCACGAGGTGCTGTTCGAACAGGTTCGTCACGAACGCGAAGCCGGTGATCAGCGCGAGCGTGAGCAGCGCAAAACCCGTCCCGATCAGCCGGAACAGCACCGTCTCGAGCACGTCGAGCGGCGGCAGCACGCTCGGCAGGTGGGCGATGCGGCGGCTGCGCAGCCGCCGGTCGAGCAGCACGAGCATCGTGGCGGTCACCGCGGCCGCGAACAGCAGCGCCGCCGCGGCCATCGACAGCAGGATGTGGGCCGACAGCTCCCATTCGGGAACGTGGTCCACGTGGAACTTCTCGCCGCTGCCGGTCGCGGTCGCGCCGAGCGCGGCGCTGCCGAGCAGGATCGCGCCGAGCACACGGTAGCGACGGTCGATCGCGATCAGGCAGGCGAGCACCGCGAGGGTCCACGCGAGCAGCGAGATCGCCTCGAGCAGACCGATCGAGAACGGTCCGACACGGCGCATCAGGTGCGCGATCGCGGCGCTGTGCGCGAGGATCGCGCCGATCGACAACGCCCATGCGTAGGGGGTCAGGCGCCGGTCGCTCACGCTGCGGAGCATCAACCAGGCGCCAGCGGCGTACAGTACGAACAGGATGAGGGGGACGATCACGGTCGGTGCGGCGCTTCTTCTTCCCGCGCGATGATGACACAACGGCGTGCCGCGTCCCAGCCGCCGCTATACTAGGGCGGTATGTTCGACCAACTCACCGAAAGACTATCCACCGCCCTGCGGAATCTCTCCGGACGTGGGCGCCTGACCGACGAGAACGTCGCCGACACCGTGCGTCAGGTGCGGCTCGCGCTGCTCGAGGCCGACGTCGCGCTGCCGGTGGTGAAGGATTTCACCGATGCGGTCCGCGCGCGCGCGGTCGGCGCCGAGGTCGCGAAGAGCCTCACGCCGGGGCAGGCGTTCATCAAGATCGTCCACGACGAACTGACCCGGCTGATGGGCGAGCCGAGCACCGGGCTCGACCTGCGGGCGCAACGCCCGGTGGTCGTGATGCTCGCCGGGCTCCAGGGCGCCGGCAAGACGACCAGCGCCGGCAAGCTCGCCCGCTGGCTGATCGAGAAGGAGCGCAAGAAGGTGCT
>JAJXYU010000287.1 GCA_021780395.1 Pseudomonadota bacterium | reverse complement strand
GCGCGAGCGCGTCCGCGACGGCCGCGCGCAGCCGCGCGCTCGCCGCGAGCCCGAGGTAGTCGTTCGAGGTGAAATCGAGACCAGCGGGCGCTCGCCGCCGCCGCATGCGCTCGCGGGACGCGAGCGCGTCGAGCTGCGCCGCGTAGGCCGCGAGCCGGGTCATTCGAGCGGTGCGCAGTGCCGCTCGAGCCACTCCAGGTCCGCGCCCGCGAGCAGCGGACCGACTTCGCGCCGCACGCTCGCGTGGTACCGGTCGAGCCAGTCGCGCTCCGCCGGATCGAGCGCGTCCGCATCGAACGTCCGGCGGTCGAACGGACACAAGGTCAGGGTCTCGAAGCACAGGAAGTCGCCGAACTCCCCATGCCCGCCGTCGACGACGACCACGAGGTTCTCGTGCCGGATTCCATGGCGTCCCGGCCGATACAGGCCGGGCTCGATCGAACTGATCATGCCGGGCTCGAGCGCGACCAGCGCGCCGCCGGCGGTGGGCGGCCGGATCCCGTGCGGACCCTCGTGCACATTCAGGAAATACCCGACGCCGTGGCCGGTGCCGTGACCGTAGTCGAGGCACTCGGCCCACAGCGGCGCGCGGGCGATCGCATCGAGCTGCGGACCGCTTGCGCCCTTCGGAAAGCGCGTGCGCGACAGCGCGATCATCCCCTTCAGCACCCGCGTCGAATCGCGGCGCTGCTCGGGGCGGATCGGGCCGAGCGCGAGCACGCGGGTCACGTCGGTCGTGCCGCCGAGATACTGCCCGCCCGAGTCGACCAGCAGGAGCCCTTCGGCGCGCAGCGCGCTGTGCGACGCCGGCGTCGCCCGATAGTGCGGCAGCGCGCCGTTCGCCTCGTATCCCGCGATCGTCGCGAAGCTCTCGCCGACCCAGCCGGGCCCACGCGAGCGTTCCTCACGCAACAGCGCGTCGACGCTGAGCTCCGTCATCGGCCGGCCGTCCGCGAGCGAGCGTTCGAGCCGGTGGAACGCGCGGGCGAGCGCCGCGCCGTCGACGCGCATCGTCGCGCGGATCCGCTCGAGCTCCGCGGCGCTCTTCACCGCCTTGAACGCGGTCGTCGGGTTCGCCGCCTCGATCCGGCGGACCGGGTCCGGGATCGCGCCGGCGACCGCACTCGCGACCTTCGCCGGATCGAGGAGGAGCACCGCCGGCGCGCCGAGCGCGCGGAGCGCGGCGCCGACCGCGTCGTAACCGGCGATCCCGACCCCATCCGCGGCGAGCGTCGCGACGAGCGCGTCGGCAATCTTCGCCCGGTCGACGAACAGGGTCGCGCGACCTTCGCGCTCGACGAGCAGGTGCGCGAGGAACACCGGATTGCATTCGACGTCGGCGCCGCGCAGGTTCAACAGCCACGCCACGTCGTCGAGGCTCGAGACCAGGTGGTGGGTCGCGCCGAGAGCGCGCATCGCCGCGCGCACGCGCTCGAGCTTCTCTCGCCGCGTGACACAGGCGTAGGCGATCGGGTGCTCGACGATCGGCGCGGTCGGCAGCGCCGGCCGATCCGCCCAGATCGCGGCGACCAGGTCGAGGTCCAGCCGCAGCGTCGCGCCGCGCTCGGCGAGCGCGCGTTCGATCTGCCGCTGCACGCCGACCGTGATGCTGTCCGCCGCGACCGCGAGCGCCTCGCCCGCGCGCAGGTTCTCCCGCGCCCAGTCGAGGTATTCGGGGTTGTTCTGCACGCGCAGCTTGCACAGCGCGATCCCGCTGCCCGCGAGTTCCTGTTCGGCCTGCGAGAAATACCGCGAGTCGGTCCACAGGCCCGCGAACTCCCGGCCGACCAGCAGGGTGCCGGCCGAGCCGGTGAAACCGGACAACCACGCGCGCCCTTGCCAGTGCCCGGGCAGGTACTCCGAGGAATGCGGATCGGCGGTCGGGACGAGCACCGCGGCGACGCCGTGCGCTCGCATCCGCTCGCGAAGCGCCGCGAGCCGTGCGGTGATTGGGTTGGTCATCCGTTCATGCTAGCAGGCGCGAGCGCCTCGTGAACATGCGTCGCCGCGGCCGGCACCCGGCCGGACGGATGCGGCACGGCATCGTGCGCGCGCAGCAGATAGCGGCGTGCGACGTCGAAGTAGGTGCGGTAGACCAGGCCGCCGTTGTCGGCGATCAGCCGCTCGCGGTGCCGGCGATACCGGCCCGGGTAGCGGTACCACGGGATCGCCGGCCGCTCGTGGTGCAGCGCATGGAGGTTGTTGAACAGAAACAGCGGCCCGAGGATCCACGAGCGTTCGACGATCGCGATGCGCTCGCGCGCGCGCGGCCGCGCGCGGTGCTCGGCGAACGAACGGATCAGCAGCACCCCGTTCGCCGGGATCACCATGGTCACGGCATACACCCACAGCGGCATCGCGCACACGAAGGTCAGCCACGCGAGCACCGGCAGGCACCACAGCAGGTGCAGGAGCCAAATGCGCCGGCGAGCCGCGTCGCCGGCGCCGATGCGGCACAGTTCGCCGCGCCAGAACACGCCGATCCGCCAGAACGAGCCGAGCGCCACGCGGCCGAGGAGCGTCTGCTGGGCCTGCAGCAACGCGCGGGTCGATCGGCCCGCGCCCGCCCAGGCCTCTGGGGTGAGGTAGTACGACTCCGGATCGTCGAGCGGATCGGTGAGCCGCTCGTCCCGGTGATGCGCGAGGTGTGTGTCCCGGTAGATCGGGTACGGCAGCCACAGCGACAGCGGCCACATCGCGAGCAGCCGGTTGACCCCCACCCGTCGGGTCGGATGGCCGTGCAGGATCTCGTGCTGCAGCGAGCCGTGCAGGACCAGCGCGAGCACGACGGCGGGCGCGTCGAGCGCGAGCGGCCAGCGCCGGTACGCGAGCGTGGCCGCGATCCACCCCCCGTAGACGACCGCGGCGAGCGCGAGCGTCGGCCACTCGAGCGCCGCGACGCGCTCGTCGACCACCGCGACGCGCTCGTCGAGCGCCGCCGATGCGCCGTCGACCGACGCCGCCGGTTTCGTCACGACCACCTCCCGTCCCGCGCGCTACTCACGGCATTGTAGCGCGCCGGTCAGTCGATCCGGATCGTGCGGCACACGCGCCGCTCGACGGCCCGCAGCCCCTCGTAGAGCAGGATCGCGATCAAGCCGGTCGCGATCCCGCCCTGGAGCACGAACGCCGCATTGTTCGCCGACAATCCGGCGATGATCACCTCGCCGAGACCCTTGGCGGCGACGGTCGAGCCGAGCGTCGCGGTGCCGACGTCGATCACGACCGACAGGCGCACGCCCTCGAGGATCATCGGCAGCGCGAGCGGCAGTTCGACGGACCACAGGCGCTGCGCCGGGCTCATCCCCATCCCGTCCGCCGCGTCCCGCAGCGCCGGTGGACAGGCCGCGAGACCCGCGATCGTGTTCTCGAATATCGGCAGCAGGCCGTACGCGAACAGCGCGATCAGCGTCGGCTCCTCGCCGAACCCGACCAGCGGCACCGCGAGCGCGAGCACCGCGACCGGCGGGAAGGTCTGCCCGAAGTTCACGATCGTGCGCGACGGCGAGAGCCACTCCGTCCAGCCCTCGCGCGTGACCAGGATCCCGAGCCCGACCGCGACGACGGTGCTCGCGGCCGCCGCCACGCACACGATCGCGACGTGTGCGAGCGCGAGCGCGAACAGGTTGCCCTGGTCGTAGATCGGCGGTGCGCCGTACGCGGCGAACGGTGCGAACACCGGCGCGAACCGCTGCGGCGCCACGAGGAACGCCGCGAGCAACCCGAGCGCGAGCAGCGGCCACAGCGCGAGCGCGCGTCGCATCAGCACGACCGGCCGTGCGCGAGGATCGCATCCACTCGCAGCGCGCCGCGCACGGTGCCGTCGGGATCGACCACCACGCCCCGCGTCGCGCCGCGCCACACGAGATCGGAGAGCGCCTCGCGGAGCGTTGCGTCGGCCCTGATGCGCACCACCGGCTCGCGGTCGGCGCCATCGGCCGGCACGGCCTCGGCGGCATCGCCGGCGGTCGTCAACGACAGCAGCCGCAGCGCGCGATCGCCGCGCCCGGCGAGCTCGGCGACGAACGGGTCCGCGGGCCGGGTGAGGAGCGCCGCCGGTCGGTCGCATTGCAGGATGCGGCCATGGCGCATCACCGCGATCCGGTCGCCGAGACGGAACGCCTCGTCGATGTCGTGGGTGACCAGCACGATCGTCGTCCCGAACCGGCGGCGCACCGCGAGCAGATCCTCCTGAGCCTTCGCGCGCAGGATCGGGTCGAGCGCACCGAACGGTTCGTCCATCAGCAGGACCTTCGGCTCGGCCGCGAGCGCCCGCGCGACACCGACCCGCTGCTGCTGCCCGCCGGAGAGCGCGTGCGGATACTGGTGCGCATACCGCGCGGGGTCGAGCTGCAGGGCCTCGAGCAGCTCGACGGTGCGCGCCGCGATCCGCGCGTCGCTCCATCCGAGGAGCCGTGGCACGGTGGCGACGTTCTGGGCGACGGTCCGGTGCGGGAACAACCCGTTGCCCTGGATCACGTAGCCGATCCGGCGCCGCAGCAGATGGGGCGGTTCGTCGGCCGTGTCCCGGCCGTCGATCCACACCCACCCCGCCGACGGCTCGACGAGCCGGTTGATCATCCGCAGCAGCGTCGATTTTCCGGCGCCCG
>JAJXYU010000327.1 GCA_021780395.1 Pseudomonadota bacterium | reverse complement strand
CCTGGGTGCAGCAGCTCGCGAAGCAGATCGTCGGTGCGGCGCTGGTGCTGCTGGTCGCGTTCCTGGTGTTGCGGCCGTTGATGAGGTCGCTGACCAAGGCGCCCGTGCGGGTCGCCGGTGATCGCGACCTCGCCGGCGACAAACTGACCTTGTCCGCCGACGCGACTGGTCAGTCGATCAAGCTCGCGCCGAGCTTCGAACAGCAGGTCGCCGCCGCCCGGTCCCTGGTGATCCAGGATCCGAAGAAGGCCGCGCAGATCGTGAAGGAATGGGTCGCCGATGGCTAGCCGCGCCGAGGGGTTGCAGGGCACGCAGCGCGCCGCGATCCTGTTGATGAGTCTCGGCGAGCAGGACGCCGCGAACCTGTTGAAGCAGCTCGATGCGAGCGACGTGCAGAAACTCGGCGTGGCGATGGCCGAGCTCAAGGAGGTCTCGCGCGAGCAGATGACCACGGTGCTCGACAGCTTCATCGGCGTCGTCGACGGCCAGGCGAACGTCGCGGCCGGTTCGACCGAATACGTGCGCCGCGTGCTCACGCAGGCGGTCGGAAAGCAGAAGGCGGACATGCTGATCGACCGGGTGTCGAGCGGCCGTCCCGGGCAGGGCATCGAGGCGCTGAAGTGGATGGAAGCGAAGGCCGTCGCGCGGATCATCGGCGCGGAGCATCCGCAGGTCGGCGCGATCGTGCTCGCGCATCTCGAGCCCGACCAGGCTGCCGCGATCCTGCCCCTGCTCGACGAGCCGCTGCGGACCGAGATCCTGATGCGGATCGCGACGCTCGGCGAGGTCGCGCAGTCGGCGCTGTCCGAGCTCGACCAGATCGTCGAGAGGCGCGCCGGCGCCGAGCAACCGCCGGTGATGCGGCGGATCGGCGGAACGCGCAAGGTCGCGGACATCCTGAACGCGATGCCGCGAGAGGGCAGTAGCGAGGAACTCGGTCGGATCGAGCAGGCGGACGGCGAGATGCACCAGCAGATCCGCGACCTGCTGTTCGTGTTCGACGATCTCGTCGGTGTCGACGACCGTGGAATCCAGTCGGTGCTGCGCGAGGTGGCATCCGACAAGCTCGCGATCGCCCTGCGCGGCGCGGAACCCGAAGTCCTCGACAAGATCCTGCGCAACATGTCGAAGCGCGCCGGCGAAATCCTGCGCGACGACATGGAGGCGCAGGGACCGGTGAAGCTGATCGAGGTCGAGGCGGCGCAGAAGGAGATCGTCGCGATCGCCCAGCGCCTCGCGGAGGAAGGCACGATCAGCATCGGTGGCCGGGACGCAGGCGACTATGTCTGAGGCGCGCGGGGCGAGCGCGACGGGCAAGGCGCGGCCTTGGTCGCCACCGTCGATCGACGCGCCGCCGGGCCCGGTCGCGACCGCCGGCGGTCTGGCGGACCTGCAGGCGGAAGCGTATCGCGAGGCCTTCGAGCAGGGACTCGCCGAGGGACGCGCCGCCGGTCGCGCGGCCGCGCGCGTCGAGGTCGAGCGTCTCGACGGCGTGTTGCAGGGCCTCGCGCGGCCCCTGGCGGACCTCGACGAGGCGGTCGAGCGGGAACTGCTCGCGCTCGCGGTCGCGCTCGCCCGGCAGATCGTACGACGTGAGCTGAAGACCGATCCGACGCAGATCATCGGCATCGTCCGCGACGCGCTCGCGGTCCTGCCGGTCGCCTCCCGCGACGTCCGCGTGAAGCTGCATCCCGAGGACGCGGCGGTGGTGCGCGAAAACCTCGCGCCGACCGAGCGGGAGCGTGCGTGGACCATCGTCGAGGATCCGGTGATGACCCGCGGCGGCTGCGAGGTGGTCACGGCCACGTCGCGGATCGACGCGCGCCTCGAATCGAGGATCGGCGCGATCTTGAGCGATCTGCTCGGTACCGACCGGCAGGGCCCGTCCGGGCGGGAGGTCGAGGGGTGAGCGGGGCGGCCGCCGTCGCGCGGCGCGCCGACCGCTGGGCCGCGAGCCTCGGACGCGCGCGCTCTCGACTCGCCGGACTCGGCGAAATGGTCGTCGAGGGCACCTTGAACCGGGTGGTCGGCATGACGCTCGAGGCGGTTGGCTGCGAAGCCGCGGTTGGCGGCCGCTGCGGCGTCGACACCGGCGGCGGGCGACGGATCGAAGCCGAGGTCGTCGGATTCTCCGGTGACAAGCTGTATTTGATGCCGACCGGCGAGATGCGCGGACTCAAACCGGGTGCGCGGGTCGTCCCGATGCGCGACGCGGCGTCGGTGCCGGTCGGCGACGGCCTGCTCGGACGGGTACTCGACGGCGCCGGACGGCCGCTGGACGACCTTGGGGAGTTGCGCTGCGCGGAGCGCATACCGCTCGCCAGAGAGCCGCTCAACCCGCTGAAGCGCCGCGCGATCCGCGACCCGCTCGACGTCGGCATCCGCACGATCAACTCGCTGCTCACGGTCGGCGGTGGCCAGCGGATCGGCCTGTTCGCCGGATCCGGCGTCGGCAAGTCGGTGCTGCTCGGGATGATGACCCGCTATACCCAGGCGGACGTGACGGTCGTCGGCCTGATCGGCGAGCGCGGCCGCGAGGTCCAGGACTTCGTCGGCACGACGCTCGGGCCCGAGGGCCTGCGCCGGGCGGTCGTCGTCGCGACGCCGGCCGACAATCCGCCGCTGATGCGGCTGCATGGTGCTTGGCTCGCGACCGCGATCGCGGAGTATTTCCGCGATCGCGGTCTCAAGGTGCTGTTATTGATCGATTCGCTGACGCGCTTCGCGCAGGCGCAACGCGAGATCGCGCTCGCGATCGGCGAGCCGCCCGCGACCAAGGGGTACCCGCCCTCGGTGTTCGCGCGCCTGCCGGAGCTGGTCGAGCGGGCGGGCACCAGTGACCGCGGCGAGGGGTCGATCACCGCCTTCTACACCGTGCTGGTCGAGGGAGACGACCACAACGACCCGATCGCGGACGCGGCGCGGGCGATACTCGACGGCCACGTCGTCCTGTCACGGCGGCTCGCGGAGAGCGGCCTGTACCCCGCGATCGACGTCGAGTCCTCGATCAGCCGCGCGATGCACCAGATCACGCCGCGCGAGCGCCTCGACCTCGCGATGAAGTTCCGGCAGGTCTATTCGACCTACCAGCAGAACCGCGACCTGATCGCGGTCGGCGCGTACCGGCGCGGCGCCGATCCGCGGGTCGACCTGGCGGTCGACGCCTGGCCGAAGATCGTCGAGTTCCTGCGCCAGGACATGTACGAACCGGTCGGCTTCGAGCGCAGCCAGGCGGATCTGCTCGCTCTCGTGAATCAGTTCGCGGCGCTCGCGCCGACTCGTTAGTCAGGGAGCCTGCGGATGAAGTCCAAGCGATTCGAACCTCTGCGGGACTTGGCGATGGACGCGGCGACCGCGGCGCGGCGCTCATTGCTCGAGGCCGAGCACCGCGTCGCCGAGCTCGAACGACAGATGGCGCAGCTGCGAGCGTATCGCGACGAGTACGTGGGCAAGGCCGCGCAGCCGGGCGGTGCGATGGACGTGGTGAGCCTGAGGAACCACCGCCAGTTCCTCGACCGGCTGAGCGAGGCGCTGCGGATTCATGCGCAGCACCTCGGCGTCGCGCGCGCCGACTGCGAAGCGCGGCGGACGCAATGGACCGCGAAGCGTGTCGAGGCGGAGTCCCTGAATCGCGCGGTGGAGCGTTATCGCCACGAGGAACGGCGCAACGCCGACCGGATCGAACAGCGCGACAGCGACGAGACCGCCTTGCGCGTCGCGCGGTCCCGCCGGGAGGGTTGAGCGTCGGGGTGCATCGCGAACTGGTGACGCCGGGATGGTAGACGGCTCCGTGGCACGGGACTTGCTTCGTCTCGGGCATGGCCGTCAACGTCTCGGTGATATCGATCGCAACCCCGGTGTCCTCGGCGACGGGAGCGGCGGGCGCGCAGGGCCTGGGGCCGGGCGGGGCGACTGGCCCGGATCCCGCGTCGGCGGGCCGCGTCGCGGCGCCCGACGCCGCCCGGCCGAGCTTCTCCGAGGCGCTGCAAGACGCACACCACGCCCGGACGCCGGGAGCGCACCCGTCGACCCCGGGTCAGGGCGCGACGACCGGCATCGCATTGCCGCCGACCGGCAATCCCTTGCCAGGCGCGCCACCATGCCTGTCCCCCAGACCCTCGCCGCCGACGTCCCCGGTTGCGGTGAGCGGCGCGAACGGGTCCATCGGTGATCCGGCGGGCACCACTATCGGCCGCGCCGCTCAACTGGCGGCCGCCCGGCCGGGCGGCACCCCCGATACCGTTCCCCACGGGACGATCCAGTCGGCCGCCGCGGCGCCGACCGGTCACGCGGCGAGTTCCATTCCGAACGCAGGCTTCGCGACCCCGGCCCCGGTCGCGGCGCATGATGCCGCCACCGGGATTCCGGGCTCGGCGGCCGACAGTGCGGGTTCGCCATCTTCCACCGCCGTGAGCGCGGCGGCGGGTATGACGCCGATCCCGGCGGGTGCCGCGTCGTTGGCTGCGCACGCGCCGATCGTCGCGGCGTTGCATGCGAGCGACGCGGTCGCGGCGATCGGCGCCGACGCGGAAGCCGTCCCGGCGTCGGCGCGCGGTGTCGCGCCCGCGCGCGCCCCCCGGTCTGGCGGTGGTGATGTGGCCGCGCCCAATGCGGGTGCG
>JAJXYU010000064.1 GCA_021780395.1 Pseudomonadota bacterium | reverse complement strand
CGAGCTTCGCCGCGACCGCCTGCGCAGTCGTGCGATTGTCGCCGGTCAACATCACGAGCCGGATGCCCTCGCGCCGCAACAACTCGAGCGCTCCCGGAGTCGAGTCCTTGATCGGATCGGCGATCGCGATCAGTCCCGCGGAGCGCCCGTCGACCGCGACGAACATCACGGCCGCACCGTCGCGGCGCAGCTCACCGGCGCGCGCCTCGAGCGCATCGTTCGCGATCGCGAGCCCCGCGAACAGGCGCGCATTGCCGACCGCGACGCGCCGGCCGGCGACCGTCCCGGTGATGCCTTGGCCGGTCACGGAGCCGACGTCCGCGGCGGGCGAGATCGCGACGCCGCGCTCCCCGGCGGCCGCGACGATCGCGGCCGCGAGCGGGTGCTCGCTCGCGCGCTCGAGGCCCGCCGCCGCTGCGAGCAACGCGGACTCCTCGAATCCGCTTGCCGGCACGATCGCGACGACGCGCGGCTTGCCCAGGGTCAAAGTCCCGGTCTTGTCGGCGACGAGCGTGTCGACCTTCTCGAGACGCTCGAGCGCCTCGGCGTTCTTGATCAGCACGCCCGCCTGCGCGCCTTTGCCGACGCCGACCATGATCGACATCGGCGTCGCGAGGCCGAGCGCGCACGGACAGGCGATGATCAGCACCGACACCGCGGCCACGAGCGCGTAGGCGAGCGCGGGCGGCGGCCCCAAGAGCATCCACACGACGAACGCCGCGACGGAGACCCCGATCACGGCCGGCACGAACCAGCTGGAAACGAGGTCCGCGAGACGCTGGATCGGCGCGCGGCTGCGCTGCGCCTCGGCGACCATCTGCACGATCCGCGCGAGCACGGTGTCCGCTCCGATCTTCTCGGCCGCCATGGTCAACGCGCCGGTGCCGTTGATCGTGCCGCCGATCAGCGGGGCGCCGGCCGTTTTCTCGACCGGCATTGACTCGCCGGTCACCATGGATTCGTCGACCGCGCTGCGGCCGTCGGTCACCGAGCCGTCCACCGGCACCGCTTCGCCGGGCCGCACGCGCAGGCGATCGCCGATCCGCACCTGCTCGATCGGA
Source organism: Pseudomonadota bacterium (assembly GCA_021780395.1). The sequence continues at coordinate 3,609 of JAJXYU010000064.1, read as the reverse complement.
ATCTCCTCGTCGGTGCCGTCCGCGCGCAGGCGCCGTGCGGTCTTCGGGGCGAGCTTGAGCAGCGCGCGGATTGCGCTGCCCGTGTGCTCGCGCGCACGCAGCTCCAGTACCTGGCCGAGCAGCACGAGCACGGTGATCACCGCGGCTGCCTCGAAATAGACGGGAGTCGAGCCGTGCGGATCGCGCAGCCCGGCCGGAAAGATGCCGGGCGCAAAGCTCGCCGCGAGACTGTACCCGTACGCGGCGGTCACGCCGAGCCCGATCAGGCTGAACATGTTCAGCGAGCGATTGCGGATCGAGGCCCAGGCGCGCTCGAGCAGCGGCCAGCCGCACCACAACACGACGGGCGTGCCGAGCAGGAACTGAATCCACGTCGACGAGCTCGCGGACACGCCGCCGTGGAGAGCGCCCAGGCGCAGGTGCGGCCCCATCTCGAGAAGCAGCATCGGCGCGGCGAGCGCCGCGCCGATCCAGAAGCGCCGGGTCATGTCGCGCAGCTCCGGATTCTCCGCAGGGTTCGCCGTAACGACGAGCGGTTCGAGCGCCATTCCGCAGATCGAGCAACTGCCGGGCGCGTTGCGCCGGATCTCCGGGTGCATCGGGCAGGTATAGATCGTGCCGGGTGCCGCCGCGGCCGGAACCGCCGGCGGCGCGTTCGGCGCCGCTCCCGCGGATGGCTGCAGATACCGCTCGGGATCGGCGAGAAATTTCGTCTTGCAGCCCTCGCAGCAGAAGTACAGCGTCCGGCCGGCGTGCAGGGCACGGTGCTTGGCGGTCGCGGGATCCACGGTCATGCCGCAGACCGGATCCTTCGCACCCGCGGCAGAACCACCGCAACAAGTGCTTGCATGACTGGATTGCATGGTCCACCTCGAAGGATTGGATTCGGTCCGGACCTCAATTTACGCTCCGGACCCGGGTACGGAGTCAAGTCATGCCCGCAACTTGACCTTCGAGCAAGCGCCGTGCCGACGGCCCGGCTCGTGCCGCACGCGCGCTTACGATCGGCCGGCTCGCGCGCGCCGCCGAGGTCAGCGTCGAGACGGTGCGCTACTACCAGCGGCGGCGCCTGCTGCCTGTGGCGTGCGAATTACAAAATATTAGCGTGAGCCTTTGCATCGGCAACCTCCATGCCGCCGAACTTGCTACGCCAGATTCTGCGGCAACTCCATAGATTCTCATCGCGCCAGAAGCACGTCGAAGTCTCTGCGCGAATCCGATATTCTGCCCTGGGGAGAGCCGCTTCGACGTCGCCACGCAGGCGCCCCGGATGGCAGCGCTCTTGGGTACGCGAGGGAACGAGTGCGGATCCAGATAAAGACGGCATTGAGATATTTGCTGCGAGCGTTCGGCGTGCTGGTCGCGGTATTCATCGCGCTCGCGTTGCTGATGGTTATCGTGAACGGTTTCGATCGACGTGAATCGGCGCAGGCGCGACTGCTGTCGAAATCGCCACCGAATCGCCTGGCGGACGGGTTGAACATCTACGTCTCGCTGGCGCAATTCTACGCCCCGCCGGATGGGTCGGATGCCGCAAGAGCCCCCTTGCCGTGGCGGGGAGACACTGCGTTCTGCGATTTGGGCAAGCCGAGCTTCTGGCATCGAGCCGCCTCCCACCGGGACGAGATCCGACGGCTCAGCGCCGACAACCGCGAGTTGCTGCGGCGTTACGCGGCCCTGCAACTCGACACCGGCTATACCGTGACGGCTCGACTCGGCGCGCCGCTGTCGATACTCGCCTGGCCCGTCGCGGCGCGATGCGTCTTTCTCGCAAACCTTGCTCTCGAAGCCCAGCGTGGCGGCGTCGAGGCGGCCAGCGCAGCCTTGACCGGGCTGTCCGCCGACATGGCGATTTGGCGTCACGTGCGCGACGGCGATGGGACGCTGATGGCCAGCATGATGGCGCTCGCCTGGCTGCGCGAGGATTACCTGCTAATGGCCGACCTCGTCGCGGATCGAAACACGGTATTGCCGAGTTCCGACGTCGTGGACCGGATGCTGGCGGCCGGAGATCGCGATTGGGACATCTCGAACGCGTTCGCCGCTGAGTTTCGTTTTCAGTCGGCGTTCACGCGTCGCACGATCGCCGAATCCCCGAGAAGGTCGTGGTCCGATGCCCTCGGACTGCATTTCTTCAAGGTACAGGCGACGATCAACCTCGAAGCTACGACGATGAGCGAGCTGCAGACGCTCGCCCGTACGCCGCCGGCTAGGTTTGAGGAGTCGATGAAACGCTTCGATGCCGCGCATCCGAATCCGTCGCTTGCTCGCTCGCCCGTGTACAACCCGATCGGCAAGATCTTGGCGCAGATCGCGGCGCCGGCCTATACCTCCTATGTGATTCAATCGCACGAGCTCGCCGCAAACGAGCGCATGTGCGCGCTCGCCTGGCAGATACGCCGGCAGCAAATCAAGGCGGAGAACATTCCCGCGTTCATGCGCGCTCATCCAGAATTGGCGACCGACCCGAACGACGGTCACGTGTTCGTGTGGCTGCCGAACAAGGGCGAACTCGCGCTGCACCCCAAATATCGAGGAGTGAGGGAGTTCTTCGTGCCGGTCGGCCGCTCCTGAGGATCCAGCGCTCGCATCCGATTCTCGTGCGATCGCGCGGCTCGCGATCGACCGGGGCAATCGAGCTGCACAGATTCCCACAATACTCACGCGGCGCGTAAGTCGGGTTAAAATTATCGCTCAAATTCGCACCCCGGTGGTATTGGTTGCGTGCCAATTCCCTCATTTGATTGGCTATGTTCGGCTCCATCGAGCACCAGGTCATTTTCCGGATGCTTGTTTGGCGGCTCGCTGCCGCGGTTCGCATCGCGCGAATTCATTGGACCTCTCATGCCCTTTCGGGCAGATGGGTGACTGACATGATTTGGTGGTGACGGAGGGACTCGAACCCTCGACCTCGGCATTAGCAGGCTGTTGAAAAATTCTGGGATACGTCGGTCATGAACGCTTCCGTCATCGATTTTTCATACGGACAGCCGAGCAGGCGGCTCGATCTCGGTCTGCGGCGGTCGATTTCGATGAGTTCCAAATGTTCATGGCTCTGATTTACCCGTTTTCGCGCGCACCGACGCTATGCAGGCGCCATCGGCAGTGGCCGCAGCAGATTCGCAACCCGCAACAGCGCATAACAGCTCACGGTGAGCGTGGCCATGAAGCCGACCCGGGCGCGACCTGTGAGCTTCATCTTTCGCAACGGCCGCCCGTCCTTGCTCCAGCCAAATCCTTCCTCGATACGCTTGCGGATCCGTTGGCTCGCCCGGTAGCCGGCGTGACGAGTCGTGCGCCCATCGAGTGCCGAACCGCCCGAGCGGCCGTCATTGCAAGCCACGTGCGGGGTGATGTCGCGCTCGCGGCAGCCTTGCACGAAGTCGGCGGTGTCGTAGGCCTTGTCGGCCGCGACGGTGCGCCGCCCGGCGCGCTTCGGCAGCCGGTCGAGCATCTCGAGCGCCGCCTGCCGTTCGGCAAAACCATTAGCCTCGGTCACTTGCACGTCCACCGGCAAGCCGTGCCGGTGATCCATCAGCACGTGCGCCATGTACGAGAGCTTGGCCGCGACGTTGCGGCTCTTGCGATACAGCTTCGCTTCGGGGTCCG
>JAJXYU010000115.1 GCA_021780395.1 Pseudomonadota bacterium | reverse complement strand
TAGCGGTTGAGATACGTGCGCGCCGCCGATGCGAGCATCACGCCGGGGCGGTCGTTGTCGGCGAACAGGAGCGGCCGCTCGAACGCGCCGGTCGCGTGCACGATCGCGCGCGCCCGCAGCGTGACCACGGTCTCGCGCGCCGCACCGCGTTCGGGATCGGGCGCGGCGTGATCGTGCCGCTCGAGCAGGGCGACGGTCCGGCCGTCGTACACGCCGATCGCCGTGGTCCGGGTGAGCACCTCGATCGTCGGCGCCGCGCGCACCGCCGCCTCGAGCTGCGCGCGCCAGTGCTCGAGCGGTCCCGTCACCGGGGCCGCGAGCAGCGCGCCGCCGAGCGCGGGATCCTGTTCGACCAGCAGGACTTCGGCGCCGGCCGCGGCGGCGGCGAGCGCCGCCGCGAGCCCCGCGGGGCCCGTGCCGATCACCAGCACGTCGGTGAACGCATGCCGCGCGTGATAGCGGTCCGGATCGCGCTCGTGGACCGCCCGGCCAAGCCCGGCCGCCCGCCGGATGAACGGTTCGTACGTCATCCACGAGCCACGCCGGGGTCCCATGAAGGTCTTGTAGTAGAAGCCCGCCGACAACAGCGGCGCGAGCCAGCCGTTCATCGCCCCCAGGTCGATCGTGACGCTCGGCCAGCCGTTCTGCCGGCGCGCGCGCAGCCCCGCGCGCAGCTCGAGCGTGGTCGCCGGCAGGTTCGGCGTGGTCCGTCCGCCTTCGCCGACGGTGACCAGCGCGTTCGGCTCCTCGACGCCCGCGGCGAACAATCCGCGCGGCCGGTGGTACTTGAAGCTGCGGCCGACGATCGCGATGCCGCTCGCGAGCATCGCGGAGGCGAGGGTGTCGCCGGCGAACCCCTCGAGGGGTCGGCCTTCGAAATCGCAGCGGATCGGTCGGTCACGATCGATCCGGCCGCCGTGGGCGAGGCGCTGCGGCCCGCGGCTCAAGCGCCGGCTCCGTCCCGGGCGAGCCGCGCGGCACCGACCGTGTTGGTCGCGGTGTCGCGCTCCAGGATCAGCCATTGCCGGCAACCCTGCACGTGCTGCCAGTATTCGCGGTGCGGTCCGCGGGGGTTCGCAAACACGAAGACGTGGTCGTGCCAGGCGCGCACGTCCCGCTCGTCGTGCGCCGGCCGCGGCTTCGACGCGTCGCCGCCGTAGCGGAATTCGGTGTAATCGCGTTCGCCGCAATGCGGGCAGGGGATTCTCAGCATGGGTTCACTGCCGGTAGGTCCACAGGCCGTTGCCGTATTCGTCGTGCCCGTTGCCGGCGAGGAAGCGCTCGAGCGAGAGGTGCTCGATCAGCGGGTGCTCCTCGCCATGGGCGAGCGTGTGCGCGAAGCACCAGCCGGCGGCCGGGGTCGCCTTGAATCCCTGGTAACACCAACCGCCGTTCAGGAACAGGTCCCGCAGCGGCGTGCGGCCGATGAAGGGGCTTCCGTCCGGCGTCATGTCCTGGATCCCGGCCCAGTGGCGCAGCAGCCGCAATCGCGAAATCGACGGGATCAGCGCGACCGCGCATTCGGCGACGGTCTGCACCTTCGGAAACTGCCCGCGCTGGGTGTAGCTGTTGAAGCCGTCGATGTGCCCGCCGAACACGAGGCCCCCTTTGTCCGACTGCGATATATAGAAGAGCTCGGCCCCGAATGAGATCACGTGGTCGACGAACGGCTTGATCGGTTCCGTGACGAACGCCTGCAGCAGATGGCTTTCCACCGGCACGCGCAGCCCCGCGAGCGCCGCGACCTGCGAAGTGTGGCCGGCGACCGAGATCGCGGTCCGGTCGGCGCCGATCCGTCCGCGGGTCGTCTCGACACCGATCACCCGGTCGCCGTCCCGCAGGAAGCCGGTGACCTCGCAGTTCTCGACGATGTCGACGCCGAGCCCGCTGGCCGCGCGCGCGTAGCCCCACGCAACCGCGTCGTGCCGCACGGTGCCCGCGCGCCGCTGCAGGAGTCCGCCGTGGATCGGGAAGCGGCTGTGCGCGGAGAAATCGAGGTACGGCAGGAGCCGCTGGACCTCGCCGCGATCGAGCAGTTCGGCGTCGATGCCGTTCAAACGCATCACGTTGCCCTTGCGGGCGAGGACGTCGAGCTGCGCGGGGCCGTGCGCGAGCACCACCTGGCCGCGCTGCGACAGCATCACGTTGAAGTTCAGCTCGTGCGACAGCCCTTCCCATAGCCGCAGCGAATGCTCGAAGAACTGCGTGTTGCCGTCGAGCAGGTAGTTCGAGCGGACGAGGGTCGTGTTGCGGCCGACGTTGCCCGAGCCGATGACCGCGCGCTCCAGCACCGCGACGCGGGTCACGCGATGATTCTTCGCGAGGTAATACGCGGTCGCGAGTCCGTGCCCGCCGCCGCCGATGATCACGACGTCGTAATGCGGTCGCGGATCGGCGCGGCGCCAGGCGCGCGGCCAGGGTGCCCCGGTCAACGCGTGCCGCGCGAGCGCCAGGGCGGAGTATCGTTCGCTCATCGTCCTCGGGTGTGGTTCTCGTGACCCCGTCGATCGCGGGATCGGTTCACGCGGGCCGGCGAGTGCGCGCATGATCGGACATCTTGCTTGCGGTGTCGATAGGCGGTTGCGTCGGCGCCGCCACCGCCGAGCGTCGGCGCCGCCACCGCCGACGCTCGGCGGCGTGCGTTTGGCGGTGCTTCCCGCTGGCGGGTAGACTCCGGTGATGGCGACGATCCGCAGCGTTTGCGCACATGACTGCCCCGATCAATGCTCGTTGTGGGTCGACGTCGAGGAGGGTCGGATCCAGCGCGTCCGCGGTGACCCGGATCACCCGTTCACGGCCGGTTTCGCCTGCGGCAAGACCCACCACGACACCGAACTCGTCCTATCACCGGAACGGCTGACCACGCCGCTGCGACGCATCGGGCCCAAGGGCGCCGCCCGGTTCACGCCGGTCGGCTGGGACGAGGCGCTCGATGCGATCGCGGCGCGGTGGCGCGCGATCATCGACGAGTCGGGGCCGCTCGCGCTCCTCGGCTATGCGTACAGCGCGCACGGCGGGATCATGAACCGCGGCCTCGTGAACGGCCTGTTCCATGCGCTCGGGGCGAGCCGCCTCGAGGCGGGAACCGTGTGCGACAGCTGCGCCGCGGCGGCGTGGCACGCGACGCTCGGCCCGATCGGCGGCGCCGACCCGGAGTCGATCGTGCATTCCGACCTGTTGGTATCGTGGGGCTGCGATCTGGTCACGACCAACGTGCATTTCTGGGCGAAGATCGCCGCGGAGCGCCCGCGCGGGCTGCAGGTCGTCGTCGTCGAGCCGCGGCGCAGCCGTACCGCGAAGCTCGCCGACTGGCACCTGCCGATCCGGATCGGCACCGATGCGGCGCTGGCGCTCGGCGTGATGCACGTGCTCGTTCGCGACGGGCTCTGCGATCGGCGCTACCTCGCCGAGCGGACGCTCGGGTTCGAGCGCCTGGAAGCCGAGGTCCTGCCGCGCTTCGAGCCCGACCGGGTCGCGGCGATCACCGGTCTCGCGGCGGCGGACGTCGAGCGTCTCGCGGTGCTCTACGGGAACTCGCGCGCACCGTTCATCCGGCTCGGCACCGGGATGTCGCGCCTTGCGCAAGGCGGTCAGGCGGTGCGCGCGGTCGCGCTGCTGCCGGGCGTCACCGGCGCCTACGCGCGCCCGGGCGGCGGCGCGCTGTTGTTCACCGGGAACTTCCTCGATCTCGACACGGCCGTCGTGAACGCGCCCTCCGGTCCGGCCGATACCCGCCGCATCAATCATTCCCAACTCGGGCGCGCGCTGCTCGAGCTGGAGGATCCGCCGATCCGCGCGTTGTTCGTCGCGGCGAACAACCCGGCGGTGACCTGCCCCGATGCCGGCAAGGTGCGCGAGGCGCTCCGCCGCGAGGACCTGTTCACGGTGGTCCACGATCCGTTTCTGTCGATCACCGCGCGCCATGCCGACTTCGTGTTGCCGGCCGCGCTGTACCTCGAGACCGAGGACCTGTACCGGTCCTACGGTTCCTACTACGTCCAGTACGGTGCGCGTGCGGCGGCGGCGCCCGGCGGGGCGCGCTCGAATCTCTGGGTCGCGCAAGCGCTCGCGGCGCGCATGGGGCTCACGGATCCGGCCTTTCGCCTGACCGAGCGCGAGATCCTGCGGGAGATGCTCCGCGGCGTTCCGGGCGCAAGCGCGCTCGACCCGGACACGGTGCTCGCCGGCCGGCCGATCCGCATCGCGCCCGTCGGCGAGCAGTCGTTCCGGACGCCGTCCGGCAAGCTGGAGTTCTATTCGCAGTCGCTCGCCGACGAGGGATTGCCGCCGATGCCCGATTGGCATCCGGACCTCGAGGAGACGCGGGATGCGGGCCGCTGGCCGCTGCGACTGCTCACCGGACCCGGCTTCTTCCAGCCGCACAGCGTGTATGCCGGCGTCGCGTCCTTGCGCATGCGCGAGGGTTCGCCGGTCTGCGTGCTGCACCCGGTGGAGGCGCGGGCGCGCGATCTGCGCGACGGGCAGCGCGTGCGCGCGGCGAACGATCGCGCGAGCGTCGGCCTGGTGCTGCAGGTGAGCGACGACGTTCCGCCGGGCATCGCGTTCGTGCCGGGCCAACGCGGTGACGACGAGACGGTGTTCGGCACCGTGAACCTGCTGTGCGCGGATCGCTATTCGGACTTCGGGGACGGGGCGACGTACCAAAGCACCTGGCTCGAAGTGACGGCGTGGGCTGGATGACCGGGTGATGCCCGGCCGCGATCGCATCGAGGAGCCGTCGTCCGCCGGGATCCGGGAGGCGCGGATGCGGGCGCTCGCGGCACTGCGCCTCGGCCAGGCTCGGACCGCCGAGGCCGAGGCCCGCGCGATCCAGGCGACGGCGCCCGACGACCTGCAGAGCCTGTGGATCCTCGGCGCCGCCTTGCTCGACCAAGACCGGACGAACGAGGCGATCGATCCGCTCGAGCGGGTCGTCGCCGCCGCGCCGCGATTCTGGGCGGCGCGAACCGATCTCGCGCGCGCCCATCGGGTCGCGGGGCGCTGCGATCTCGCGCAGCGGGAATTGCGGCAGGTGCTCGCGGCGGCACCGGCATTCGAGGCGGCGTGGCGCGTCTACGGCGACACCTGGGTCGACCTCGGGCGATACCCGGAGGCGCGCGGCGCGTACGAACGCGCGCGACAGTGCGATCCGCAGGCGCGGCGCATCGACGAGGCTAGTGCGGCGCTCGCGGCCGAGGATCGGCGTCGCGCCGAGCGGATCTTTCGCGAGATCCTCGCGGGCGACCCGGGCCACGTCGGCGCGGTCTGCGGCCTGGCCGCGGTCGCGCTCGCCGCGGGCCGCGCGGCCGATGCGTTGCGACTCCTGCAGCACGCGACGAAGCAATCGCCGCACCTGCCCCTCGTCATGCGCGGGACGGCGCAGGCGCTCGTCGACCTCGGGCGCCTGAGCGATGCCGAGCGCTCGCTGCGGCGCCTGCTGCTGATCGAACCGGAGAACCCGAAGAACTGGGTGCAGCTCGGCAACGTGTACACGCGGATGATGCGCCAGCCCGAGGCGCTCGCCGCGTTCGAGGAGGCGGCGCGGCTGAACCCCGGCGAGGTGCGCCTGCGGCTGTCGATCGGCCATCTGCACAAGACCTTGGGGAACCGGCCGGCGTGCGAGGCGGCGTATCGGGAATGCCTCGCGCGGGCGCCGGCGATGGGCGAGGTATACTGGGCGCTCGCGGACCTCAAGACCTACGTGTTCAGCGATGCCGAGATCGCGGCGATGCAGGCCTTGCTCCGGGACGATGGCGACGACGTCGACCAGGCGCATCTGCGCTTCGCGCTCGGGCGCGCGTTCGAACACCGGCGCGAGTACGCGACCGCGTTCGAACACTATGCGTCCGGCAATCGCCGGCGGCGCAAGACGATCGCGTACGACATCCGGGTGTTCGAGGCCAAGACGCGCCGGGTGCGCGAGTGCTTCGACGCCGCGTTCCTCGCCGGGCGTGCCGGCGCGGGATTCGAGGATCCCGCGCCGATCTTCATCGTCGGCCTGCCGCGCTCGGGCTCGACGCTCGTCGAGCAGATCCTCGCGAGCCATTCGGCGGTCGAGGGGACCTTCGAGCTGCCGAACGTGTTGACGATCGTGCGCGAGTTCGACCACTCGGACGAGGCGCACGACGCGTACCCCGAGGTCGTGCGCGCGGTGCCGGCCGGGCGCTTCGCGGAACTGGGCCGCCGCTACGTCGAGGAGACGCGCCCGTTGCGGTCCGGCGCGCCGCGGTTCATCGACAAGATGCCGAACAACTTCAGCCACGTCGGGCTCATTCATTGCATCCTGCCGCAAGCGACGATCATCGACGTGCGCCGGCATCCGATGGACGCCTGCTTCAGCACGTTCAAGCAGCACTTCGCCGAGGGTCAGTCGTTCAGTTACGACCTCGAGGATCTCGGCCGCTATTACCGCTGTTACCTCGACCTGATGGATCACTGGGACGCGGTGCTGCCGGGGAAGGTCCTGCAGCTGCGCTACGAGCACCTGGTGCGGGATCCTGAGCGGCAGATACGCCGCCTGCTCGCGCATTGCGGCCTCGAGTTCGAGCCCGCCTGCCTCGCGTTCCACGAAACGAAGCGCGCGGTGCGCACCGCGAGCGCCGAGCAGGTGCGACAGCCCTTGTATTCGTCCGGCGTCGGTTACTGGAAGCACTTCGCGTCCGCGCTCGATCCGCTGCGGCGCGCACTCGGCGATTGCCTCGATCGCTTCGAACGCGAGGAATGATCCCGGCGCGTTCGTGGCGCTCGCGATGCGCGAGTGCGTGCGATAAACGAACGCCGACCGCGATCCGCGTTGACAAAATGCCGCGAAGGGTAGGACCATCGACCGATCGACGCCCGGCGCGACCCGTCGGGCGAACAACGAACGGGGGATGACACGATGCGAACGCGCGAAACTCGATCCGCGGCCGCGGTACGGTCCTATCCGCAGCTCGCACTCGCCATTGCGAGCGTCCTGTCCGGTGGCGCGGTGATCCCGGCGACCGCGGTGCACGCGGCCTCGCCCGGGTCGGAGGGTTCGACCCTGCAGGAGATCGTCGTGACCGCGCAGAAGCGCGCGGAGAATCTGCAGAAGGTGCCGATCAGCATCGACGTGTTCACCGGGAAGGACTTGAAGAATCTCGCGATCTCGCAGTTCGAGGACTACGCGAGCCGCACGCCGTCGATCTCGTTCGTGAGCGCGGGTCCCGGCACCCAGACCTTCGTGATGCGCGGCGTATCCGACGGCAGCAACCCGAACTACGCGGCCGCGGCGACCACCGCCTTTCTCGTCGACGACATGTCGATGAACTACTACGGGTCGACGCCGGATCTGCATCTGTACGACATCCAGCGGATCGAAGTCCTGAACGGACCGCAAGGCACGACCTTCGGCGCCGGCGCGATGGCGGGCGCGCTCCGCTTCATCACCAACAAGCCGGATCCGAACGCGTTCGGCGCCGGGATCGATCTCGACGGCGGAAAGATCGACGGCGGCACGCACAACGGCACCGTCGAGGGATTCGTGAACCTGCCGATCGTCGATGGATGGTCGGCGATCCGCCTGTCCGCATTCAGCGATTATCATGGCGGATTCATCACCAATCAGCTGACCACCCGGACCTGGGTGAACGGGTCCGTGTCGAACAACGCCGCCTGGGCGGGCAAGAACTACAACGTCGAGCGGGTGACCGGCGGCCGGATCGCGTTCGGTCAGAAGCTCGCGCCGGGCTGGAAGGCGACGCTGACCTACGGGTATCAGCGGCAGCTCACCCATGGCGCCTGGGACGAGGAGCCGACGATCGGCGGGGTGAATCCGATCCTGCCGGCGACCGGGCAACCCCTGTACGGCAACCTGATCGACGGACCAGCGCGACCGCTGCCGCCGAACACGGTCGTGCGCTTCGGCCCCGAGTTCAAGCAGTACTACGCGAAGATGGCCGATTTCCACCTGGACGGCGACGTCGGAATCGGCGATCTGGTATTTGCGAGCACGTACTGGGCGCAGAACGATCGCTGGGTCAACGAGTACTCCGAGTACATGCAGTACTTGAACCAGTACAACCCGTCGGCGTCGACGAACGCGATCACGCAACAGGCGTTCACCTGTTCGACCGATCCGGTCAACGGCAGCGGCTTCAGCGGCTGCAACCCGCCGATCCAGTACTACGACTATCGCTCGAACACCTACCGGTGGTCGGACGAGCTGCGGCTGCAATCGAAGCCGGGCGGACGTTTCCACTGGCTGGTCGGCACGTACTGGGAGAAGACCAAGAACCTGACTTCGAACTACTACCACATGCCGGGCCTGCAGACCTCGGGCGAGGCGTGGCAGGCGGCGACCGCGTACTACTACAACCAGGGCGCGGTGCCGCCGCAGCCCGACGACTGGTACAGCTACGACGATCGCACCGACTACCTGCAGGTCACGGAGTACCTCAATCTGAGCTTCGACATCACGCCGAAGCTCCATGTCAACGCGGGCACGGTCCACTTCCATTCGCATTTCCTGACCTCGACCTACGGCGGCTTCTGGTATGCGCCGCAGTCGCCGAGCGCCTACGGGGGTGGGACCGGGAACAAGTGGGACAGCAAAGTCGGCATCAGCTACCAACTGACGCGCAACGCATTGCTTTACGCCGACTGGGCGCAGGGGTTCCGCGACGGTGGCACCAACGGCGGCATGCCGGCTTCCTGCACCAACAACGGCGCACCGTTGCAGTACCAACCCGATACGCTGACGAATTACGAGCTCGGCTGGAAGACGATGTGGCTCGACAATCATTTGCTGTGGGACGGCGCGGTCTATTACATGCCGTGGAAGGGCCTGCAGACGCTCGTCTTCGACCCGAACGTCTGTTTGTCGAGCAGTTTCACGGCGAACGTCGGCAACGCGCGGGTCTATGGCATGGAGAGCAACGTCAACTACAACGTGACGCGGTTCCTGAGCCTGGGCGCATCGGCGAGCTACAACGACGCAAGGATGCAGACCAACAACTTTCAGAATTCGAGCTTCGCGGTCGTGCCTGGAGAGCGCCTGCCGTACGACCCGTATTTCAGCTTCAGCGCGAACGCGCGCTATGAACGGCCGCTGCCGGGCGGTAGCCCGCTGCACTGGTACGTGCAGTACGATCTCTCGCACAAGGGCGACATGTGGAACGACCTGCAGAGTTCAGGCAGCAATGGGCTGCCGCGCGTGCTGCAACCGGGCTACTCGATCATGAACCTGCGCATCGGCCTGCAACAGACGCACTCGCATTGGCTGACCGAGTTCTACGTCACCAACCTCACCAACAAGAATGCGGTGATCTACACGAACGAGGGGAACTTCGACCTCCGGCAGACCCGCAACGAGCCGCGCGTGTTCGGCGTGCGCGTGAGCTACCGATGGGGCGGTGCGCCCGGTGGCGAATGACCGGCGCTTGGGGCTGACCCCGCGACGCGGGACCGTCCGCGGATCGCTCCTGCTCGGCGCGCTCGCGCTCGCCGCCGGGGTCGCGGGGGCCGGGACACCGGCGGCGACGCGGCGAACGCTCCAGCCGGATGACTTCTATCGGGCGGTCACGGTCAGCGATCCGCGCGTGTCGCCGCACGGCCACTGGGTCGCGTACGTCGTGACCGCGAACGACCGGGCGAGCGATCAGCCCCTGAGCGCGATCTGGATGGTGAGCTGGGATGGACGCGAGCGGCTCGAGTTGACCGCACCGGGCGCCGAGACCTCGGCGCCACGCTGGAGCCCGGACGGACGCTACCTCGCGTACCTCGCGCAGCCGCCCGGCGCGAAGAGCGTGCAGGTGATGCTGCTCGATCGCCGCGGCGGCAACGCGGTCGCGGTGACCCACGTCGATCAGGAGATCGACGGCTATGCGTGGTCGCCCGACGGCAAGCGGCTGGTGCTGTCGATGGAACCCGTCGATCCGCTCGGCCAGGGCAGGCCGGTGGTGATCGACGCGCTGCACTTCAAGGACGACGGTCTCGGCTATCTCGGCGAGGGGCGCACCTGGCACCTGTTCCTGTTCGACGTCGCGAGCCGGCGCCTCGAGCCGCTCACCCAGGGCGCCCGTGTCAATGACACGGATCCGGTGTGGTCGCCGGACGGACGCACGATCGCGTTCGTGCGTACGCGCGAGCACGGCGCCGACCGCGACGGGCGCGAGGCGATCGAGCTCATCGACGCCCGTCCCGGCGCGCGGCCGCGCGAACTGATCCGCCCCTATGCGCCCAACCAGCAGCATCTCGCATGGAGTCCGGACGGCTCGCGGATCGCGTTCACCCAGGGACTCGCGCTCAAGTACTACGCGTACATGCAGGATCACCTGTACGAGGTGCCGGTCGCCGGCGGACCGGCGCGCGCGCTCGCGCCGGGGCTCGATCGCGCGGTGATGTCGTACGCGTTCACGCCTGACGGCAAAGGCGTCGAGATCACGGTCGAGGACGATCGGACCGAATACCCGGCGATGATCGATCTGGCGAACGGACGGATCCACCGCCTGACGTCGCCCGGTCCCTACGTCGTGACCTCGCTGGTCGATGCCGCGGGACACACCGCGGTGCTGTACACGGACGATCACACCCTCACGGGGGTCTACGCGCTCGATCGAGGGCGGCTGCGCCCCCTCAGCCGGCAGAACGCCGCGTTCCTCGCCGGACTGCGTCTCGGCAGGGTCGAGGACGTCGCGTTCAAGAGCGGTGGTCACGGCATCCACGGCGAGATCGTCGAGCCGCCGGGATACGTCGCGGGACGTCGCTATCCGCTGCTGCTGTGGATCCATGGCGGACCGAACGGCCAGGACGAGCACTCGTTCGTGCTCGACGGCTATCAGTTCGAACCGCAGATGTTCGCGGCACGCGGGTACGTCGTGCTGCAGGTCAACTACCGCGGCAGCAGCGGGCGCGGGATCGCGTTCGCCAAGGCGATCTTCGCCGATTGGGGCGACAAGGAGGTCAAGGACCTGCTGGCCGGCGTCGATGCGCTCGTGCGGCGCGGGATCGCCGATCCGCAGCGGCTCGCGATCGGCGGGTGGAGCTACGGCGGCATCCTGACCGATGCCACGATCGCACGCACCACGCGCTTCAAGGTTGCGATCTGCGGCGCCGGCAGCGCCGATCAGCTTGCGACCTTCGGCAGCGACGAGTACGTGCTGCAATATCTCAACGAGCTCGGCGCGCCGTGGCAGAACCCGGCGCTGTGGATCAAGGTGTCCTATCCGTTCTTCCACGCGGATCGGATCCATACACCGACCTTGTTCATGGGTGGAACCAAGGACTTCAACGTGCCGATCGTCGGTGGCGAGCAGATGTACGAGTCGCTGCGGACCCTCGGCGTGCCGGCGCGCCTCGTCGTCTACCCGGACCAGCACCACGTGTTCACGCGACCGAGCTTCCTGAAGGACATGGCCACGCGGATGATCGACTGGGTCGAGCGCTACGATCCCGCGTCCTGAGCGGCGCACGCCGTCCCGTCAGTGCGCGAGCCTTGCGGCGTCGAGGCTCGCGGCGGCGGCGAGCACCCGGCGGTCCGCGTCGCCGGGCGCGAACAGGGTGAGTCCGACCGGGGGCTCGCCGGGGTCGTGGCAGGGCACCGAGATCGCGCAACCGTCGATGAAGTTCACGATGCTCGAATTGCGCAGCACCAGCGCGTTGATGCGCGCGTAGTCCGCGTCGGCAGCGAGCGCGTCGAGCGGCGGCGGGACGATCGGCACCGTCGGCATCAGCAGCGCGTCGAACGGTGCGAGCACCGGGCGCAGGCGTGCGATCAACTCGTGCCGCCGGCGATGCAGATCGAGATAATCGGCGGCGCTCATCTCGCGACCGCGCAGGATGCGCGCGAGGACCCGTGGATCGTATCGCGCGGCATCGCTGGCGATCCGCCGCCGGTGCAGGGCGAAGGATTCCGGCGCGGAGAATCCGCCCGTGCGGTTGAGGTCGGGGATCTCGTCGATCATCGGCACCCGGATCCGTTCCATCCGCGCGCCTCGCGCGGACCAGCGTTGCAGCGCGCGCTCGAACGACGCCGCGACCGGCGCGCTCAGGTCGTCGAGCACATGCGTCTGCGGCACCGCGAAGCGCAGCCGGTCGACCGGCAGGGAGTCGAGCGGCGCGCCGACGTCGCCGGCGAGGATCGCGTCGATCGTCGCGCAACACGCGACCGTCGTCGCGAGCGGACCGACCGAGTCGAGCGTGGTGGACAGCGGATGGACCCCGTCGCGCGGGACCCGATGCGCCGTCGGCTTGAAGCCGACGAGCCCGCAGAACGCCGCAGGGATCCGGCAGGAACCACCGGTGTCGGTGCCGATGCCGGCGAACGCCATCCGGTCGGCGACCGACACGGCCGCACCCGAGGAGGATCCGCCGGGGATCCGATTCGCCGGTCGATCCCAGGGGTTGCGCGGCGTGCCGTAATGCGGATTCACGCCGAGGCCCGAGTATGCGAACTCCGTCATGTTGGTGCGCCCGATCAACAGGAAGCCCGCCGCGCGCAGGCGGGCGATCACGGTCGCGTCGCGGCCGGCCGGCGGCTCGTCCTGCAGCACGATCGAGCCCGCGGTCGTGACTTCACCGGCGACGTCGAACAGGTCCTTGATCGAAATCGGGATCCCGGCGTACCGCGGCAGTGTCGTGCCGCGGTGCCGCGCCGCGTCGACGCGGTCCGCGGTCGCGCGGGCGCCGGTCGCGTCGACGCTGAGGAAGGTTCGCGCGCCCTCGCCGGCGGGATCGGCGATCATCGCGAGGCATTCCTCGAGCAGTGCGCGACTCGTCGTACGGCCGGCGGCGAGTTCGGCCGCGGCGTGTTCGAGGGTTCGGGGGGTGGAGGCCGGCATCGATTGCGCCGTCAAACGTAGCCCGCGATGCCGATCAGCGCCCCCGCGCCGATCAGCCAGATCGGATTGATCCGCGCGCGCAGCATGATCAACACGGTCGCCGCGGTGATCAAGCCGCTGCGCCAATCGGTATCGCTCGTCCGCGCCAGGATCCAGCCGGCGGCGAGCAGCATCCCGACCGACAGCGGTGCGATTCCGCGGCGGATCGTGCGTCCGAGCGGACCCGGCGAGCGCCGATCACCGAGCCGCAGCAGGACCAGCAACAAGGTGGCCGGCAGTACGACCACCGCGAGCGTCGCGAGGGCCGCGCCCGCGATGCCCGCGATCTGCCAGCCGATCAGCGTCACGTACAGCATGTTCGGACCCGGCGCCGCTTGCGCGATCGCGAAGGCGGCCGCGAACTGCTGGTCGCTGATCCACGGATGGGCCTCGACGACGAATCGATGCACGTCGGGCGCGAGCATCACCACGCCGCCGCCGATCGCGGTCATCGACAGCATCGCGAGCTGGACCACGAGCGACCACAGCGGCGAATCGTGCCGGTCCGCGGCGGTCATGCGCGCCGCCACCACGCCAGCAGCACCGCGAGCGGTCCGAGGATGCCGATCACCAGCAGCATCGGCCAGTGCGCGATCCCCACGGCGCCGAACGCGAGCGCGAGCAGGACCGCCTCGACGCCGGGAATGCCCTTCGGCGTCGCCCGGTCGCGGAACAGCCCTATACCCATGTTGATCGCGGTCGCAATGATCAACCCGGCGGCGACGGCCGACATTGCGCCGAGCGCGTGCGCGACGCGGGGGATGCGTTCGTAGCGCTGGTACAAGGCGCCGAGCAGCACGACCACGACCGAGGGCCCGAGCAGCATGCCCGCGAGCGCCGCCAGCGCGCCGGCGAAACCGCAGCGCTTCCAGCCGATCATCACCGCGACGTTGCAGATGCTGGGCCCCGGCAGGACCTGGCCGAACGCGAGGATCTCGGCGAACTCGGCCGGCGTATACCAGCGTCGCCGTTCGACGATCGACCGGTACGCAAACGGCATCACGCCTCCGAACCCGGACAGCGCCATCTGCGAGAACGCGAGGAACAGCGCGGCCGGCGTCGCGCTGCCAGGCTCGCGGATCGCTCGGGTCAGCGGCAAGCGGTCCGCGGCATCGGCTTCACGAACCGCAGCGTCATTCGATCCGACTCGCCGATCGCCCGCATCTTCGCGTGCTCGCTCTTCGGGCCGACCAGATCGGGCGGCAGACGGTGCACGTTGATGTCCTCGGGATCCTTCGGATTCGCGTTGATCTCGGATACGCCGGCGAGACGGAACCCGCTCTTCAAGCCGAGCTCGATCAAGTAGTCCTCGGGGATCCGATGCAGCGCCCGCGAGACCTCCACCGCGTTCTCGAACGGCCGCGCACGGTGCTCGACGACGCCGAACACGCCACCCGGCTTCAGTACCTCGAACGCCGACCGGAACACCGCGGCGAGCGCCGCCGGGCTGCGGTTGAGCCAGTCGTGCGCATTGCGGAATGTGAGCACCATGTCCGCGGAGTCCTTCGGTCCGAGCGCGACCTGCGTGGGCGGCGAGAACGGCAGGAACTTCGCGATGTGGCCGAACACGGCCGGATCGGACGCGAGCCGGCTGCGCAAGCGCGGGCTCGCGCCGGCTTCGATCAGGTGTCCATGTTCGCGCAGGAATGGGGCGAGGATCTCCGTGTACCAACCCGCGCCGGGCCAGAGTTCCACCACCGTCATGCCGGGTTCGATGCCGAAGAACCCGAGCGTCGCGATCGGATGACGGAATCGGTCTCGTGCCTTGTTCGCCGCGGAGCGCCAGGACCCGTCGACGGCTTCGCGCAGCAGCGTGTCGGTGGACGCCGCACCGGTCGCGGATGCCGAGGTGGTCGTGGGTGCCGCGGCGGTCGCGGGAACCGCGAGCACGGGACCGAGGAACGCCGCGCCGAGCAGTGCAGTGCCGAGGATGCGAGGGAATGAGGACATGAGTCAGCTCCCGAGGTGGCCGGCATGGCAGCGCCGCGATTCGGTCGCAGGATACACCATCGATCCGCGGCGGGCGTAGTTCCCGCATGGGTCGGGGCCAGCGGCTCGGCGGTGCGATTTGGGGCTATCATGACGTATCGGCCGGGCCGGACCCATGATGATCCCCGAGAGCCATCCGCAGCGACGCGAACTCAACGACGAGGTCCATGCGCGCCCGGCCGGTGCGCTGCGCGCGCCGGTGCGGATCAGCTATCTCGCGCTGTTGTCGGCGCCCGATCGTCGCGACGAGGAGTGGAGCCGCGTCCGCGAACTCGCGGCCCGTCTCGGCGCGTCCGCACCGGCCGCGCGCGCCTCGCATTTCGCCGCCGACCTCGGTGCGTTCGCGCTGCGCTTCGAGCGCCACGGCGAGTTTGCGCGCTACACCTTCGTCGCGCCGGCCGCGGGACCGGATCCGTTCGCGTCGACCGTGCTCGACACCGTGCCGCCGGACTTCGTGAGCGCGTTGCCCGGCCGCGTGATCGTCGCGGCGAACGGCGCCTTGATCGCGGATTCGCCGGACCACGCGGATTACGATGCGATCGCCGCCCGCTGGTTCGACGGCAACGCGCTCGTCGGCTCGGGCGTCGGCGACGAGGCGGCGATCGCGCTGACGGACTTTCGGATCAGGGCGGACGGATTCAGCCGGTTCCTGGTGCTCGACCGCCGCTCATCGCCGCGGCAGGCGGGCCGGATCGTGCAGCGGGTGCTGGAGATCGACACCTACCGGATGATGGCGTTGCTCGCGTTGCCGGTTGCGCGGGAGCTGGCCGCGTTCTTCAGCGAAAGCGACCGGGAGCTCGCGCAGGTGACCGCGGTGCTGGAGAGCGCCGGGCACGAGGACGAGGCGGCCCTGCTCGATCGCTTGACCTGGCTGGAGGCGCGGATCCAGACCCGGACCGCGGAAGCCGAATACCGCTTCTCCGCGGCCGCGGCGTATTACGAGATCGTGCAGCGCCGGATCGCCGAGCTGCGGGAGCAGCGGATTCCCGGGATGCAGACGTTCGGCGAGTTCACCGAACGGCGGCTCGCGCCGGCGATGAACACCTGCCGGACCGCGGCCGCCCGGCAGGAGGCGCTGTCGCGGCGGGTGGGGCGGGCGAACCAGCTGCTCGCGACCCATGTGAGCATCACCCGCGAGCGGCAGAACCAGGCGCTGCTCGAATCGATGGACCGTCGCAGCGAGGCGCAATTGCGGCTGCAGCAGACGGTCGAGGGCTTGTCGATCGCCGCGATCACGTACTACGTCGTCGGCCTGATCGGCCATGCGGTCGCCGGTCTCGATGCGCTGGGTTACCGCGTGCCGCCGGAACTCGTGATGGGCCTCAGCATTCCGATCGTCGCCGGGCTCGCGGCGGTCGGCATCCACCGGATCCGGCGCGCGCTCAGCGCCCCGCCCGCGGCGCCGCCGCCGCGATGAACGCGTCGATCGTGCGCGCGAGCGCCGGCTCGACGGACGGGTTCACGTACAGCATGTGGCCCACCGGGTAGTACGCCTCGTGGATCCGGGCGAGCGCGCCCGGCGCGAGACCGAGGTGCGCGATCGTGTAGTCGGTCGCGAAGAACGGCGTCGCCATGTCGTAGTAGCCGTTGTTGAACAGGACCTGCATCCCTGGATCGTTGGTCATCGCGCGGGCGAGCGCCGGCGCGACGTTGCGCGATTTCAGGTTGCCGACGCCGCTGCCGAGCGCGTTGAGCGGCGAGCGATAGGTCCAGTTCCACGCCTTGAACACGGCATTGCTCGACTGCAGGTACGGACGATCGCTGCGGTAGTGCAGATCGTCGCGAAGGTACGCGTCGAAGCTCGCGGTCAACGCGCCCCAGATCGCCGTCGTCGACGCGCCGGCGTTGCTCGCGCCCGGGGTCGGCGACAGCGGTTGCAGTTCCGGCGCGGTGAAGCGCGCGTCGAATCGTCCGGTCATCGGGCCATCCGGGCCGAGCAACCGTCGCATGAAGACCGGCAGCGTGATCCGCAGGTCCGCGCGCTCCCACAGCGGCGACGGAACTCCGGTGAGTGACGCGAGACGGGTCGCGACCCGGGCCCGGTCCGCGGCCGGGAGCGCCGAACCCGCGAACAGCGCGCGCAGGTACTGCGAGCCGGCGTAGGCGCGGGCGGCGTCCACCGCCTGCACCAGGGTCTCTCCCGCCGGCAAGCGGTGGTGGTACCAGGCGACCGCCGCGTACGATGGCAGGTACAGGGCGAACGGCAGATCGTTGCCCGCGGTGAAGTTGATCGTCGCGAAATCCAGCACCGTCGAGCACAGGATCACGCCGTTCACGTACACGCCCTGCCGGACGAGGTCCTCGGCGAGCACCGCGGAGCGGGTCGTGCCGTAGCTCTCGCCGAGCAGGAACTTCGGCGAATTCCAGCGGTGGGTCTGGGTGACGTAGCGTTCGATGAATTGCGCGAACGATCGCGCGTCGCCGTCGATCCCGTAGAACATCTTCGGCGTGCCCTTGCCGACGATCCGGCTGTAGCCGGTGCCGACCGCGTCGATGAACACGAGGTCCGTGCGGGCGAGGAGGCTGTGGGGATTGTCGACGAGCCGATAGGGCGGTTGCATCGCCGCCGCATCGCCGGGCGCCGGCCAGTCGATCCGGCGCGGTCCGAACCCGCCGACGTCGACCAGGGCCGAGGCGAAGCCGGGTCCGCCGTTGTACGCGAACGTGATCGGCCGGCGATCCGGGTCGGCGCCGTCGCGCGCGTAGGCGACGTAGAACACGCTCGCGGTCGCGTGGTGCTTCGCGTCGTAGAGCAGCAGCGTGCCCGCGGTCGCCGTGTACGCGATCCGCTTGCCGCCAATCTCGGCGACGTGATGGGTGGCGACGGTGCGTGGCGCCGGCACCGGCGCCGTCTTCGCGGCCGCCGCCACCGGCGGACTCGGTGCGCTCGCGGGCGCGGCCCAGGCGGCCGCACCGGCGAGACCGCCGGCGATCGAGAGCAATACGGCGCGATGAACGGGCATGGGCGTCCTCCGGGTGCGAGGAGCCGATCCTAACCGGTCGCGGGAGTCGAACGCCAACCGCGATCCCAAGCCAACCGCGAACCTTAGGCCGACGCCTCCTTCGTAAATTGCGCGCCGTCAGTTTCGCGAACGTCCGACCCGGCATACTGCATCGGATCTATGCAGACCCCGCATACCCTCGAGGACCTCGGGCGCGCGTTGCCGGTCCCGTCGAGCGCCCCGCCGGCCGCGGTCGACGACGGCGGTACGCCGCTCGCGCTGTTGCAATTCGGCGCGACCTGGCTGCCGCGCCCGGTCGCGCATGCGGTCGCCACCGCGGTGCTGCGCAGCGTCGAACGCGCCCATCCGCGCCTGCCCCGCAACCTCCTCGCGCTCGATCCGGCGGTCGTGCACGTGATCCCGAACGATCTGCCCTACGGCTTCGCGCTCGCGTTCGGTCGCGATCCGGCGCGGCTCGGCGTGATCCCGCGCGAGGCGCACGGCGCCGACGCGACGATCCGCGCGAGCACCCGCGTGCTCGTGGACCTCCTCGAGGGACGGATCGACAGCGATTCCCTGTTCTTCCGCCGCGACCTGATCGTGTCGGGCAACACGGCGGTGGTCGTCGGTTTGCGCAATGTGCTCGATCGGGAGCCGCTGGTGCTGGCCGATGAGCTCGCGCGGCTGCTCGGGCGGTTCGCGCCCGCTTCGCGGGCGCTCGCCCGCCGGCTGAACGGCTGGGTCGAAGCGTTCCTCGCGCGCGTCGCGGCCACCCATCGCACGCTGCATCCGCGGGTGGAGGACGCGAGCGAGACGTTCCGGGCCGAGATCGACCGGCATCGCGCCGAGATCGCGGCCTTGACCGCGCGCCTCGCCCAGCTCGAGGCGCGGCAGAAGCGCCGCGACGAGAAGTCGGCGTGAACGCCGGCATCCTCGAACTCGTGTGCCCCGCGGGCACGCCGGCGGCGCTGCGCGCCGCGGTCGATGCGGGCGCGGACAGCGTCTATTGCGGCTTCCGCGATCGCACCAACGCGCGCAACTACCCGGGACTCAACTTCGATCCGGATGAACTCGCGGAAGGGATCGCGTACGCGCACGACCGCGGTCGCAAGGTGCTCGTCGCGATCAACACCTTCCCGCCGGCCGGCGACACCGGTCCCTGGTGCCTCGCGGTGGA
>JAJXYU010000159.1:13792-19050 GCA_021780395.1 Pseudomonadota bacterium | reverse complement strand
CAGCCGATGGTCTCGGTCGAGACCGCGAAGGCGGTCGTCGAAGTGCCCGCCCCGTTCGCGGGCACGGTGCTCGCGCTGCACGGCGCGGCGGGCGACGTGATCGCGACCGGCGCGCCGCTGATCGATTTCGACGACGGCACCGTCGTCGGCACGATCCCGCGATCGAGCACCGAGTTGCCTCCGGAGCCGGCCGCGAGCACGCCCGCGCGCGACGACCGCCGCGCGGGCGCGCACGCCCGGGCGGTCCCGGCCGCGAGAGCGCTCGCGAAGCACCTCGGGATCGACCTCGGGACCGTCGCCGGGACCGGTCGAGCCGGGCTGATCACGATCGACGACGTGCTCGGCGCGGGACCACGGACGGCCGGTCCCGCAATGCAGCCCCTGCGCGGACTGCGGCGCGCGATGCGCGCCTCGATGACGCTTGCGCACGCCCAGGTCGCGCTCAGCACCGTGTGCGACGACGCCGACGTCGGCGACTGGGAGCACGAGGGCGGCTACACGTTGCGGCTGATTCGAGCGATTGCGGCGGCGGCGCGTGCGGAACCCGCGCTGAACGCCTGGTTCGATCCCGATCGCGATGCGCGCACCCTGCATGCGCGTCTCGATCTCGCGATCGCGGTCGACACCGCGGACGGCCTGGTCGTGCCGGTGATCCGGGACGCGGGCTCGCTCGCACCGCAGGCGCTGGCCGCGGCGCTCGCCGGGCGCAAGGCGGCCGCTCACGCACGCACGCTCGCGCCGGAGGATCTGCGCGATGCGACGTTCACGCTGTCGAACTACGGCACCGTCGCCGGGCGTTACGCGGTCCCGCAGGTGGTTCCGCCGGCCGTCGCGATCCTCGGCGCCGGCATGGTACGCGTCGAGCCGGTCGCTCGCAGCGAGGGCATCGTCGCGCGGCGCCGGTTGCCGCTCTCGCTCAGCTTCGATCACCGCTGCGTGACCGGCGGCGAGGCGTGCCGGTTCCTCGCCGCCGTGATCGCGGACCTCCAGGAGCCCCGTTAGACACGGTCGGTCGTCGGCCGGAAGGAGATCGGTCCCATGTCGTTGACGCTGTCCGAGTCCCATCAGCAGTCCATCCGCGCGATCGCTGGGGCGGTGCGCCGCAGTCCGGTCGCCGGCGTGCACGCCACGTCGTACCTGCGCGCCTATTTCGCGAACGTCGATCCCGAGGATATCGCCGCGCGCGAACCGGCGGCACTCGCCGCGAGCGCGCTCGCGCACCTGAAGTTCGCGCGCTTGCGACGCCGCGGGCGTTGCGCGGTCCGCGTGTTCAACCCGACCGTGCGCGAGCACGGTTACTCCTCGCCCCACACGGTCGTCGAAATGGTCGGCGAGGACATGCCGTTCCTCGTCGACTCGATCGGCCTCGCGTTCCAGCCTCGCGGTCTCACGATGCACTTCCTCGCGCATCCGATCTTCGCGGTTTCGCGCGACTCGCGGGGCGGCCTCACCGCGTTGCACCCGCGCACGGCGCGCGAGGACGCGCGCGCCGCCCGCCTGGAATCCTTCCAGCACGTCGAGGTCGACCGCATCGTCGACGCCGCCGCGCTCGCCTCGCTCGCCGAGGAGATCGAACGCAATCTCGACGACGTGCGGCTCGCGTTCATCGACTGGCACAAGATGGAGGCGGCGGCGCGGGAGATCGCGCACGAACTGCAGCACGGTCCGGTGCGCGGCGACGAGCGCGACGCCGAGGAGACCCGGGCCTTGCTCGACTGGATGGTCGACCGGCACTTCACCTTCCTCGGCTATCGCGAATACCGCCTCGGCGGCACCCCCGGCCGCGAGACCCTGGTGCCGGTCGAAGAGACCGGTCTCGGCATCCTGCGGCGCGGGCACCGCCGCGGCGCGCACAGTGCCCGGGCTCTGCCCGGCGACATCCGTCGCGAGAGCCGGCGCAGCGAGCTCGCGCTGGTGACCAAATCGAACACCCAGTCGAGCGTGCATCGCGCCGGCTACCTCGACTACGTCGGCGTGAAGCGGTTCGACCCGTCCGGACGGCTGCTCGGCGAGCGGCGGTTCCTCGGCCTGTGGACGTCGAGCGCATACAATGCGAATCCGCGAGAGATTCCGCTCGTGCGCCACAAGGTCGCACGCGTTATCGCCGAGTTCGCGCTCGCCCCGGACAGCCACGATGGCAAGGCGCTGCAGCACATCCTCGAGTCCTTCCCGTGCGACGAACTGTTCCAGGCGAGCGTCCCGGATCTGGTGCGCATCGCGGGCGGGATCTTCGGACTGCAGGAGCGGCCGCGCGTGCGTCTGTTGATGCGCCGCGATCCGTTCCGCCGTTTCTATTCCTGCCTCGTGTTCGTGCCACGCGAAAAGTACAACACCCAGGTCCGTCAGCGCATCGAACGGGTGCTGCGGGACGCGACCGAGGCGTTCCATCTCGACTCGCAGGTCGAGATCGCGCAGTCGAACCTCGCGCGCATCCACGTCGTCGCGCGCACCCAGCCGAGCGAGACGCAGCGCGTCGATCCAGCGACGCTCGAGCACGCGATCGAGGCGGCGGTCCGATCCTGGGCCGACGGATTCAAGTCCGCGCTCCTCGCCCGCCTGGACGAGGCCCACGCGCTCGAACTGTACGAGAAATACGCCCCGGCGTTTCCGGCCGCGTACACCGAGGACTTCGGCGGCGAGGTGGCCGCGAACGACGTGTCGTTCCTCGAGGCGATCGCGCGGGATCCGGCGAGGCTGCAGCTCGACGTCTACCGCGCGGATCCGAAACGCAAGGATCGGGTGTTCCTGAAGATCTACCGCGACGGAGACGCGATCCCGATCTCGGATCTGCTGCCGATGCTCGAGAACATGGGCCTGCGGGTGATCGCCGAGCGCCCCTACGGGCTCGATTACCCGGACGGCCGGCACGGCTGGATCCAGGACCTCGAGCTCGAAGTGCCCGCGTCCGTCCAGGCGCGCTTCGAGGCCCGTTCCGCGGAGCTGAAGAACACGTTCACCGCGGTCTGGTCGGGCCGGATGGACAACGACGGACTCAACCGGCTCACCCTGCACGCGGGCGTACCCTGGCGGCTCCTCACCGTGCTGCGCGCGTATTCCCGCTACCTGCTGCAGACGGGCCTCCCGTACAGCCAGGGCTACGTCGCGCAGGTGCTCACGCAGAATGGCGGTGCCGCCCGGCTGCTCGCGGATCTGTTCGTCGCCCGCTTCGATCCCGCGATCGGACCCGGGCCGCGCCGCTCCGCGGAGAAGCGCCTGAACGCCTCGATCGGCACCGCGCTCGAAGCGGTCCGTCGCTCGGACGAGGACCGGATCCTGCGCGCGCTGTGGAACGCGATCGACGCGACCGTGCGCACGAACGCGTGGCAACGCGACGCCGCGGGAGCGGAGAAGGAGTACCTGTCCTTCAAGATCGAGAGCCAGCGGATGCGGGAATTGCCGCTGCCGAAGCCGCTGTGCGAGATCTTCGTGTATTCGACGCGGATGGAGGGTGTGCACCTGCGCATGGGGCGGGTCGCGCGCGGCGGCATCCGCTGGTCGGACCGCCTCGAGGATTTCCGTACCGAGATCCTCGGGCTGATGAAGGCCCAGAACGTCAAGAACACGATGATCGTGCCGGTCGGCGCGAAGGGCGGCTTCGTCGCGAAGCGGCTCCCCGAGAGCGGACGCGACGCGCAGCAGGCGGAGGTCATCGCGTGCTATCGCACGCTGATCCGCGGCCTGCTGGATCTGACCGACAACATCGCGGGCGACCGGATCGTGCCCCCGCCCCAGGTCGTCCGGCACGACGGCGACGACCCGTACCTGGTGGTCGCGGCGGACAAGGGCACCGCGACGTTCTCCGACATCGCGAACGAGATTTCCGAGAGCCATGGGTTCTGGCTCGGCGACGCCTTCGCCTCCGGTGGCTCCGCGGGCTACGACCACAAGAGGATGGCGATCACCGCGCGCGGCGCGTGGGAATGCGTGAAGCGGCACTTCCGCGAGATCGGCGTCGACATCCAGCGCCGCGAGTTCACCGTCGCGGGGATCGGCGACATGGCCGGCGACGTGTTCGGCAACGGCATGCTGCAATCTCCGCACATCCGCCTGGTCGCGGCCTTCAATCACCAGCACGTGTTCATCGATCCTTCGCCGGACGCGGCGCGTTCGTTCCGCGAACGTGCGCGCTTGTTCAAGCTGCCGCGCTCGAGCTGGGAAGACTACTCGTCCGACGCGCTCTCGAAGGGCGGCGGAATCTACCTGCGCAACGCCAAGAGCATTCCGCTGTCGCGTGAGGCACAGGCCCTGCTCGGGCTGCCGGCGCAGACGACGCCGAACGAGGCGATCAAGGCGATCCTCAGGCTCGACGTCGACCTGCTGTGGAACGGCGGTATCGGCACCTACGTGAAGGCGAGCCACGAGAGCCACGCGGACGTCGGCGACCGTACCAACGACGCCGTCCGCGTCGACGCGCGCGACCTGCGCTGCAAGGTCGTCGGCGAAGGCGGCAATCTCGGCCTGTCGCAGTCCGCGCGGATCGAGTACGCGCGCCGCGGGGGCCGCCTGAATACCGACTTCATCGACAATTCGGCCGGCGTGAACACCTCCGACGTCGAGGTCAACCTGAAGATCCTGCTGAACGGGGCAATGCAGGCGGGGGAGATCACCCGCAGCGCGCGCGACCGCCTGCTCGCGAAGATGACCGACGAGGTCGCTGCGCTGGTGCTGCGGAACAATTATCTGCAGAGTCTCGCGATCAGCGTGACGCAGGATCAGGCGAAGGAGCGCCTCGGGGAGAGTGCGTTCCTGCTGCGCGCGCTCGAGCGCGCCGGACAGCTGAACCGCGCGCTCGAGTCCCTGCCGAGCGACGAGGAGATCGCCGAGCGGCGCAAGTCGGGCGAAGGGCTGACCCGGCCTGAAATCGCGATCGCGCTCTCCTACGGCAAGATCTGGCTCGACAAGGCGCTGATCGACTCCGACGTTCCGGAGGACGATTATCTCGCCGACGAACTCGAACGTTATTTTCCGGCACCGGTGCGCTCGCGCTTCGCGGCGCGCATCAAGCGCCATCGGCTGCGCCGCGAGATCATCGCGACCGCGGTCACCAACGGACTGATCAACCGGATGGGCCCGGTGTTCCCGGTGCGCGCGGTGGAGGACACCGGCGCCGACCCCGCCGCGGTCGCGCGCGCCTACACGATCGCCCGCGAGGTGTTCGGGATGCGCGAGATCTGGCTGCAGATCGAAGCGCTCGACAACCGTGTCGCGAGCGCGATCCAGTACGACGCGTTCGAGCAGACGACGCGGATCCTGCGGCA
>JAJXYU010000159.1:13044-13782 GCA_021780395.1 Pseudomonadota bacterium | reverse complement strand
ACCTACTGGCTGCTGATGCACAAGCGCGCCGACCTCGACGTCCGGCGCGGGGTGCGGCGCTACGCGGACGGGGTGCGCGAACTCGTGCGCGAAGTCCACGCGACCCTGGGCGCCGGCGAGCGGGCGCGTCATGACGCGGCACGAATGAGACTCGTCGGCGAGCGCGTCCCGGACGCTCTCGCGGCGCGGGTCGCCGCGCTCGCATCGCTCCATGGCGCATTCGACCTGGTCGAGGCGGCGGCAGCGGCGCGTGTGCCGGTCACCTTCGCCGCGCAAGCCTATTTCGCGCTCGGCGAACGCATCGGTCTCGCGTGGGTCAAGGAACAGATCGACGCGCTGCCGACCGAGGCGCACTGGCATGCGGTCGCGCGCGCGACGCTGCGCGACACGTCGTTCGCGCTGCAGCGGAAGATCACGGGCGCGGTGCTCGCCGGCCACAAGGGCTCGGCGACGGCGCGCGTCGAGGCCTGGCTCGCCGGTCGGCGCGGCGAGGTCGCAAGCCTCGACGGGTTGATCGCGGACCTGCGGTCGAGCGCAGGTGCCGACTTCGCGACCCTGTCCGTCGCATTGCAATCGATCCGCCGCCTGGCCGGCGAATGAGAGGCCCGAGACCATGCCCGGAAAATTGATCCTCGTCCGTCACGGACAAAGCGCCTGGAACCTGGAGAACCGGTTCACCGGCTGGGTCGACGTCGATCTGAGCGACCAGGGACGCTCCGAGGCCGCACGGGTCGGCCG
>JAJXYU010000159.1:0-13034 GCA_021780395.1 Pseudomonadota bacterium | reverse complement strand
CAGATCGCGCTCACGTCGGTGTTGAAGCGGGCGATCCGGACGCTGTGGATCGCGCTCGACACGATGGATCGGATGTGGATCCCGGTCGAGAACAGCTGGCGCCTGAACGAACGGCATTACGGCGCGCTGCAGGGACTCGACAAGGCGCAAACCGCGGCACGCCACGGGGAGGCGCAGGTCAAGATCTGGCGACGCAGTTACGACGTCCCGCCGCCACCGCTGCCGACGGACGATCCGAGCCATCCGCGCCTCGACCCCCGCTATGCGGGCGTCGACCCCGGGGAACTGCCTTCGGCCGAGTCCCTGAAGGACACCCTGGCTCGGGTCAGCCCCGACTGGAGCAAGAGGATTGCGCCGCGGCTCGCGGCGAACCAGAACGTCCTGGTGGTCGCTCACGGCAACTCGCTGCGGGCGCTGGTGAAGATGCTCGATCGGATGTCCGACGCCGAGATCGTCGAGTTCAACATCCCGACCGGCGTCCCGATCCTCTACGAATTCGACGCGGACCTCGCGCCGACCGGGCGGCGATTCCTCGGCGACCCAGCGACGATCTCGGCCGCCCAGGAGGCGGTGCGCCGCCAGGGCCAGACGCACTGAGCGGCGTCAGGTATCCGGCGCGATCGCGACCTTCAGGCCCTCGAGCGCTTCGGTGAAATCGACCTGGCAGGACAGCCGCGAGACGTCGGGCCGGTAGTCCGACAGCTCGGTCAGCAGGTCCTGTTCGTCGCTCTGCTTCTTCGGCAGACGGTCGACCCAGGCCGGGTCCACGTAGACGTGGCAGCTGGCACAGGAGCACAGTCCCCCGCAGACCGCCGCGACGCCGTAATCCAGCTCCCGCAGGATTTCCATCAACTTCAAGCCCGGCTTCGCATCGATCACGTGCTCTTTGCCGTCCCGGTCCACCACCGTCATCCGCGTCATGCCTGAACCCCGTTGCAATCGATCGATCGCGGCAAGGAGCGCCGCCAAACTGCCTATTTTGCCTCAACGGGCGATCGGTCGGCAACGAGCGCGGATGTGGGCGAGGCCTGAAGCCGCGCGATCATCGCCTGCGCGCGAGCGCGCACGACAGTCGGCGCGTCGGCCGTCGCGGCGCGACGCAGGAACAATTCGCTCCACAACACCCCCACGTAGTCGTAGAGCCATCCGACGGTGGCGAAGCGGGTCCGTTCGCGCACGGTCGGTACGCGCCCCAGATAGCGTTCGAGGAGGACCGCGCGCGTCGCCTCCGTCCAGTCGTTCGCACACGCCCAGCCGACGACGTCCCAGAACGGATCGCCGACGTGAGCGTACTCCCAGTCGAGCGCGACCAGTCCGGCCGGCGTCTCGACGAGATTCAACGCGTGCAGATCACTGTGGCACAGCGTCGCGGCGCCCTCGCCGGTCTGCGCGAGCACGTGCAATCGGATCGCGGCCGCCGAGCGCAGCGCAGCGCCGTCCGCGTCCACCTCGCCGAGCAGCGCCGCGGATCCGCCGAGCGCGCGTTCATAATGCGCGATCCAGTCGCTGATGCCGATCCGTCGGGCCGGTTGCGGCGGCGCGAGCGCATGAATCGCGCGCATCAGCGCGGCAATCGCGACGAGGCGCTCCGGGTCGTCGACCGCGAGCGCGTCCCAGACGCGCCCGTCGACCCAGCGGGACACGAGGATGCCGGCGACCGGGTCGGAGTGGACCACCTCGGGCGCGAGTCCCGCATCGCCCGCGACCGCCCGCACGGCATGTTCCCAGTGCGGATCGAAACCCTCGCCACGCAAGCTGGCGGGTGCGAGCCGCAGCGAATAGGCACGCCCATCACGCTCGGCGCGATAGGTGCGGCTCCCGAGCCCGGTACCGATCCGCTGCAGCCGCACCGTGCCGCGTCCCGGCACGCAGCGCCGGGCGATGCGCTCGAGCTCTGCCGGCGTCGCCGGCATCACGGTGGCAGGCTCCGTCGCCACTCGCGGATGCCGAACCCGATCATCACCAGGTAGACGCCGAACAGCAGCATCGT
Source organism: Pseudomonadota bacterium (assembly GCA_021780395.1). The sequence goes on along the minus strand of JAJXYU010000159.1, from coordinate 11,044 downwards.
CGGATACAGTTCGCGGCGGAAATACACGAAGATCGCCACCGAGTCGATCACCAGCCACCAGTGCCAGTTCTCGTACACCTTCACGGCGACCAGGTAGGTCGCGAACGCGCTCGACCAGGTCACCATCGAGTCGACGAACGGCCATGCGGCGGGCGTATAGCGACGCAGGAAATAGGCGCTGCACAGCGAGCACGCGATCACGCCGAGCAAGCCGATCACGTGACGGCCGATCGGCCAGCGCTGCACCCCTTGATTCGCCTCGTTCGAGCGGCGCGACCATTGCCACCATCCGTACACCGCGATCGCGGCGTAGAACGCGTTGAGCACGGACTCCATGTAGAGCCGCGCGCGGAACATAACGACCACGTAAAGGACGGAACTCGTGAATGCGGCGATCCAGCAACTGCGCCGCTGCCCGATCGCGAGCAGCAGATAGAGGATCGCGAGTACCGCTGCGACGATCTCGGTCCAGCTCGCGGTGTGCCAGGCCACCGCGAGCTGGGCTAGCAGTTCGTGCATCGATCAGGTCGCGGCAGGTGCCGCCGGCGCGGCGAGCTTGGGCAGTACCTTCATCACGAAGATGAGCTGCGGGGCGTCGATCGCCGCGCGCTCGAACTCCTCGGCGAGCACCGTCATCACGCGCCCGAGATCGCCCCAGATCTGGGTGGACAGATCGTTGGTGACGACGCGCAGGTCCCGGTGACGGTTCAATCGCTCGATGAACGCGAGGATTCGGGCAATGTAGTCCTCGCCGAGCGGATACAGACTGATTTCGACGGCTGCGTGCATGTTCGACCACTCCCTACGCCGGTACTAGCCGGATCAGGTTCGACGGGTTCGCGTGCGGGTCGACGTCGCGACCGCGGGCGCATCTCAGGCCTCTCGGCCACCCCTTGGGCGCCTTCAGTGTAGCGGCGCGGCGGCGCCCGTGCAAAACTCGCAGCGATCTCACCGCCACCGGAGGAGGAATCGCGTGCGGATGTTCCATGTCGATGCGTTCACCGTGCTCCCGTTCGGCGGGAATCCGGCGACGGTCGTGCTCGATGCCGACGAACTCGACGTTTCGCGGATGCAGGCGATCGCCCGCGAGTTCGCGCACGCCGAATGTGCGTTCGTGCGGCGCCCGAGCGCGCCGGACGAGGACATCGCGATCCGCTTCTTCAACTCTCGCAAGGAAGCCTCCTTCGTCGGCCACGCGACGCTCGCGGCGCATGCCGCACTGCTCGCGGCCGGCCGCCGCCCGCTCGGCCGGGCGCGGCAGCGCTGCGCGATCGGGATCGTCGAGGTCGATGCGCGCCGCGATGCGCTGACGCCCGACCGGCCACCGACGATCGAGTTTCGACGGACCGCGCCTCGCCTCGAGCCGCCGCTCCCGTTGAAGACGACGCTACGGGTCGCCGAAGCCCTGGGGCTCCCGGGAGAACGTCTGCACGAGGCGCTGCCGGCGCGTGCCTGTCGCGACGGCGGCGCGAGACTGCTGATCCCGCTCGCGGATGCGGGCGCCCTCGAACCGCTCGCTCCGCGGATCGACGCCTTGCTCGCGCTCGGGCGCGAGCTCGGCGTCGACGGGTTCTTCCCGTTCGCGTTCCGGCGGGATGGCGAGGCCGCGCTCACCGAATCGCGCATGTTCTGTCCGGCGATCGGCATCCCGGAGGATCCGGTCAGCGGCAACGCGCATGCGATGCTCGTGACCTATCTCTTCGAGGCATCGCTCGTGCGTCCGCTCGATCCCGGCTTCGTCGGCTTGCAGGGCCGACACCTTGGACGCCCGGGACGCGTCGAGGTTCGTTGGGATCTGGAGGCCGGCCGTCCGATCGCGGTGCGCATCGGGGGCCACGCGGTGATCATCGGCGAGGGCACGCTCGCCGTGTGAGCGGGGCATCCAGCGGGCGACGGGCGCTCGCGCGCCCGTCGCCGATGAGGCCGAATCCGCTGGTCGCGAGTCCTACGCGCCGCTCGCGTCGTTCGCCTGTGGCAGCTGGACCTTGATCGACTCGGCGAGGCTCTGCAGTTTCGTCTGCACGTCCTTGGCTGCCGATACGGCCTGGCCGAGATGGCCCGACGTGAAGTCGCTCTTCGCCGTGGCCCAGGACGAATTCACGTCGTCGAGGCTCGTCTTCGCGGCCGCGAGGTCGATCCCCTTGCGCAGGCGCGCATTGTGAGAGAGTTCCTCGATCCGCTTCTGCACGGCCTCGACGTTGGCCGGCAGGTTCGCGGTGAGCCGCGACCACTGTTCGTTCAACTCCCCCATCACGACCGTCTTCTTCTGCGCGGCGGCAGCCGCGAGCCCCTGTGCGGACGCGAGCACCGAGGGCGCGGCCGTGATCACCGCGCCGTAGTCCTTCTGCGCGAATGCGGTCTTCAGGTTCGCGACCTTGTCCTGTACGTCCTTCAACTGGTCGGGAACGTACTTCGCAGCCTCCGGCTGCGCCGCAGCGACGATCGCCTCGATCTTGGAAATCATTTGCTGCGCGGGCTGCATCTTGCTCGCACACGCGGCGAGAGCGACGGCGGCGGTCGCGATCACCGCATAGGCTCTTAATCGGTGGATCCGGGTCATTGGGCTAGCTCCTCCCCGTAGGGTGCATTCTTGGAATTCGCGTACCGAGATTACCGCGTTCCTGCACCGCGGCGCCAGCGAATCCTAGCCGAGTTCGCGGCGGGCGATCCCGAGCCATGCGGCCTGCGCCCGGCGGTAATGCGCCGGCGCGATCCGCGCCGCTTCCAGGAGGTCACGGAATTCGCGCGCCGCCTCCTCGGTGCGTCCCAGGCGCTTCAGGAGCTGTCCGTACCGCAACCGCGCCTCGGCGCCAGGGTAGATCGGCGCGACTTTTGCATATTCCCGCAACGCTTCCTCGGGTGCGCCCGCCGCCTCCAGCGCGCGGGCGTAGAGGAGTCTCGCGTCGGCGGACCCGAACTCCGGATTGTGCCGTTCGAGCCGCTCGAGGCCCGCCCGCGCACCGGCGTAATCCCCGATCGCGAAGCTCGCCCGCGCCAGTTCGTAGAGCAGCGTGGGGTCGTGTTCGAACACGCCGACGAGTCCGCCGCGGCAGACCTCGATCGCCTCGTCGTAGCGGCCCCGGCGGGTCAGCTCCTCGGCGAGCCGGCGGCGGGCGTCGACGTTGCCGGCGACCTCGACCTCGGTTCGCGCCTTGCGCAGCGAGCGATCGGGGTCGACCCAGCGGCCGAGCCCGCGGCCGGCGCGGCGCGCCGTCCGGCCACCCGCGAGATCCGGCAGGATCTCGACCGCGAGATAAGCGAGCGATCCGGCGAACGGGAGCAACCCGATCGCGAGGACCCACAGCATGTTCCGGCCGGTCCTCAGCACGTGCACGATCAGCGCGACCTGGATCAGCAGCGACAGGACGATCAACGACACTTCGGGTTCCCCGGCTTCAGGCGAGACGCCGCGCGTGGCCGCATTGTATGCGCGACGCGGGCACGCCGCGACTCGAGGACCAGACACCCTGCAACGGGCAGCGGCAGGTCCTCGAGATGATGCAAGGCGACCACCAGCGTCGTGCCGGCCTGCGCGAGGCGCGCGAGGCCCCGCTTCACCGCCGCGCGCTGGCGCGGATCGAGGCCGGTCAACGGCTCGTCGAGCAGCAGCAGCCGCGGCGCGTGCGCGACCGCCCGCGCGATCAACGCCCGACGCAATTGCCCGTACGAGAGCTCGCGCGGCGGGCGTCGCGCCACCGCCGCGAGGCCGAACAGACGCAGCGTGGCGCGCGCCCGCGCGCGCTCGGCGGCCGTGAGCGGCTCGACGATTCCGATGCTCGCGCGCGCGCCGCTCGCGACGAGCGTCTCGAGGTCGACGTTCGCGTCATGATCGGCTTGCAGGTCGGCCGACACGTAACCCACGGTGCGCTTCCACGCGTCGACCGGCGTCCCCGGGGGGCAACCCGCGCGCTCCAGGCGACCGCCGAGCGCAGGCGCCAGATCGCCGTACAGCAACTTCAGGAGGCTGCTCTTGCCGGCGCCGTTGGCGCCGATGACGGCCCAGTGCTCGCCGGATCGCAGCGTCCAGTTCGCCACGCGCAGCACGCGGCGATACTCGACGTACAGGTCCACGTCGCGCAGTTCGACGATCGGCGCAGAGTCCGCGGCGGCGACCGCGCGCGTCGCGACGAGCCCGACGGGGGCGCCGGCGACGCGGTCGAGTTCACGGACGTCGCGGCGGCCGAGCGGCCCGCTCCCGACCAGGCGTCCCGACCGCAACCACAGACCCTCGGTGGTTCCGGGGGGCAGATCCGCCGTGCGGTGCGCCGCCACGATCCAGGACTGGCCGCGGACGCGGGTCTGCGCGAGCAGCCGATTCGCGCGTTCGCGAAACCCGGCATCGAGCCCGTTGTAGAACTCGTCGAGCAGCAGCCAGTCGGGTTCGCCGATCAAGGCCCGGGCGAGCAGCGCGATTCGCTTCTGTCCGTACGACAGGGACAGGAATCGCCGCTCGAGGAGCGACCCGATGCCCGCGCGGCGCGCGCACCGCTCGACTCGCCGCGCGTCCCGGGCGGCCGGCGCCGTGAGCGGCAGATCGGTGCCGTGCAGCCCGGTCGCGAGCAGTTCGCGGACCCGCAGGTCCCAGCCGTAGCGCGCATACCGATCCTGACGCTCCGCACCGAGGTACGCGATGCACGCCTTCGCTTCCCGCACCTCGATCGGACGACCGGCGCGCAGATAGCGCAGCGACTCGCGTCCGGTCGGCGTCGGCCAGAGGTCGGTCGCGATCAGCTTCAGGAACTGCGTCTTGCCGGCGCCGTTCTCGCCGAGCAGCGCGTATCGTCGCCCGGCGGGCAACCGCAGCGTCAGATCGCGCAGGACCCAGCGGTGCCCACGGCGAACCCCGACCGAGTCGAGCTCGATCGAGATTCCGCGAGCGTCGTCCCGCTCGGGCGCCGAGCGGCGCTCGGCGACGGTTGCACGCCGTGATCGAGTCGTTACACTGGCGCTCATGTCGGATCGATCACGCCCGCGCCGTTCGGGTGAAACGGGATTCTGGAACGAGCTCGCGCAGCCGGACGCGGAGCAATCACGTCGCTTCCTGGCCGAATCGCTGTCGCTGCTGCTCGCCGATCTGCTGCGTTCCGTGCTCGCGGACGCGAGCCCCGCGATGCCGGCGGACGAGGACACGGTCGATCGCTTCCGGCAACTCGCCGGCGCACCGACCGTGACCACGCTGCATCGACCCACCGGACTCGGCGTGACCCGGGCCGCGCTCGCGAAGCGCTGCGTCGACTGGCTGAAGTCGCTCCTGCTCGACGCGCCGTCCGCTCAGGCGAGCCCCGCACTGCGCGAATTCATCGATGCGCTCGCCTTGTTCCCCGCGCTGTTCGACGGCGAGCCCTCGGCGCGTTCGCGCCGGGCGCGATTGACCTGGCTGCTCACGCACGATCGGCGTCTCGACGCGAGCACCCGCGAGGCCGCGACCGCCTTGATCGAGGCCTGCGAACACCTCGGCGCGCTTCTCTGGCCCGACGCCGAGACCGCCTGAACCGATCGCCGTCGTCCGTCAGTAGACGACGACGCTGCGGATCGACTCACCGGCGTGCATCAGGTCGAACGCGCGGTTGATGTCCGTGAGCGGCATCTGGTGGGTGATCAGGTCGTCGATGTTGATCTTCCCGTCCATGTACCAGTCGACGATCTTCGGTACGTCGGTGCGGCCGCGCGCGCCACCGAAGGCGGTGCCCTTCCACACGCGGCCCGTGACGAGCTGAAACGGCCGCGTATGGATCTCCTGGCCGGCACCGGCGACGCCGATGATGACGGCGACACCCCAGCCGCGGTGGCAGCATTCGAGCGCCTGCCGCATCAGGTCGACGTTGCCGACGCATTCGAAGCTGTAGTCCGCGCCGCCGTCGGTCAGTTCGACGAGGTGCGCGACCAGGTCCTTGCCGATCTCCTTAGGATTCACGAAGTGCGTCATGCCGAACTTCTCGGCGAGCGCCTTGCGCCGCGGGTTCAGGTCGACGCCGATGATCTTGTTCGCGCCGACCATGCGGGCGCCCTGGATCACGTTCAGCCCGATCCCGCCGAGCCCGAAGACGACGACGTTCGCCCCCGGCTCGACTTTCGCGGTATTGATCACCGCGCCGACGCCGGTCGTGACGCCGCAGCCGATGTAGCACACCTTGTCGAACGGAGCGTCCTCGCGGATCTTCGCCACCGCGATCTCCGGCAGCACCGTGTAGTTCGAGAACGTGGAGCAGCCCATGTAGTGATGGATCGCGTCCTTGCCGATCGAGAAGCGGCTGGTGCCGTCCGGCATCACGCCCTTGCCCTGGGTTGCCCGGATCGCGGTGCACAGATTGGTCTTGCGCGACAGACAGGACTTGCACTGACGGCATTCGGGCGTGTAGAGGGGGATCACGTGATCGCCCTTCTTCACCGACGTCACGCCGGGACCGACGTCGACGACGATGCCGGCGCCCTCGTGGCCGAGGATCGCGGGGAACAAGCCCTCGGGATCGGCACCGGAGCGCGTGAATTCGTCGGTGTGACAGATGCCGGTCGCCTTGATCTCGACCAGCACTTCGCCAGCCTTGGGGCCGTCGAGATCGACGGTGATCACTTCGAGCGGCTTGCCCGCGGCGACCGCGACGGCGGCTTTCGTCTTCATGCAGGGATCCTCGTGGATGGACTGCCGCTACCCTAAAACAACCCGCGGCGACATGGAAGCCGCCGCTCACGCCGGTCGCCGGTCCTCGAAACGCAAAACGCCCCGCCAGCGGTGCTGACGGGGCGTCGATCGGTGTCGAACCGCGGCGTCACGGGGACGCGCGCGGCATCGAAGTCGGCGTTACTTCTTTTCCGACTTCTTCTCGACCTTCTTGGCGGCCTTCTTGGCAGCCTTCTTCATCTTCTTGTGATGCCACTTCTTGTGGTGCATCGCCTTCTTCATCTTGTGGTGCTTGACGTGATGCACCACGTGCTTCGTTTCCTTCTTGGTCGCGGTCGCGGCCGGAGCGGCGCCCTGGGCCGAGGCGAGCGGCGCGATCGCCAGCGAACCGGCGGCCAGCCCCATCGCCATCACCGCGCTCAACATCATGCTAGTGGACTTCTTCATGTTCAGCTCCAGAGTGAGTTTTCTAAACCAGGGACGAGAATACGCGGTCCGCATCCGAATCCACGGATATGAAGATCATTTCACCTGGGTGCCGGGATTCCCCGTAGGCGCCGGCCCCGAAAGATTAAGACTGGTTCACGTTGCGTGCTTTCGTCGGCGTTTTGGCTTCTTCGTCACGGTCGCCGCTCGCAGTTGGCGGACCAGGTACGCGACGATCGCGACGTTGATCGCGACGACCGCCGCCTTGCCGAGGCCCGGCGCCGCGGCGAGCCGCCAGACCTCGAACGGGATCAGCGAGCCGGTGATCACGATCGTGAGCCATTCCGCCCAGCGGCGCCGCATCCACAGCCCGCCCCCCTCGACCGCGAACACGGCCGCATACGCGAGCGTGACCCAGCCGAGCGCCTGGACGCGCGCCGCGCTGAGGCCGCTGAACCACATGAGCAGCGAGACGACCGCCTTGTGCTCGGGTCCCGACCGAAGCGTCGAGGCCCAGGTGAAGAGCCGCGCGAGCACCGACGCGTCGCGCAGCTTCAGCTCCCCATACGCCGCCGCGAGCAGCAGCGCGACTTTCAGGATCTTGTAGACCGCGATCGCTCGCAGGAATCCGAAGCGCGGCACCGCTGGGGACGACTTCATCGCGCGACGCGGTCAGGCCGGATTCTCGAGATTGAACACCGCGTTCCCGTCGTCGTACGCGAACGCCTCCGCGTAGCGCCCCCAGTGCACGACCGCGCGCAGGGTATCCTCGGCGTCCTCTTCGCTCATGAAGTCTTCGAGTTCGTCGATGAACCGGCTCTTGCGGGCCGAGTGCGACGCCCGCTCGTCGAGCACGCGCCGGATGTGTGCCGCGAGCGGCACGTAGGCGAGCAGGTGGCGCCGGTAGACGCGCTTGCGCTCGTCGATGTCCGACTGTGCGAACGCGATCCCGTCCGACGTGAGCTTCAGATCGCCCCCCTCGAGCTCCGCGAACCGCATCATCTGCAGCGTCTCGGCGACCGGGAACAGTTCGTCGATCTCCATCTGCAGGTCGGATGCGATCTTCGGCAGGTCGGCCGTCCCGTTGAACGGCGCTGCGGCGACCGCTTCGATCAGGCCCGCCTGAGCGTTCGAGGACACCGGCGGCAGCACGCTGCCGATCCCGAGTCCGGGGAACCGTTCCTGCCGGCCGGCCGCCGCGCTCTGCTCGGTCCGCGCGGTCATCGCGACGTAGATCCGTTCGACGAGCTCACGGAAGCTCGGATCGAGGCGGTTGCGCGGCTGCGTCAATCCAACCCGGATCTCGGAGAGGATCCGTCCCGGATTGCTGCCGAACACCAGGATGCGGTCGCACATCAGCACGGCTTCCTCGATGTTGTGCGTGACCAGCACGACCCCCTTGATCGGCATGCGCCCCTCGGACCATAGATCCAGGAAATCCGTGCGCAGCGTCTCCGCGGTCAACACGTCGAGCGCGGAGAACGGCTCGTCCATCAGCAGGATGTTCGGGTGCACGACCAGCGCCCGCGCGAAGCCGACGCGCTGGCGCATCCCGCCCGAGAGCTCGCGCGGATAGGCGGACTCGAACCCGTCGAGTCCGATCAGATCGATCGCCGCCAGCGACCGCTGGCGGATCTCGGCCTTCGCCAGGCGCTGCGCCTCCAGGCCGAGCGCGACGTTCTCGAACACCGTGAGCCACGGGAACAGCGCGAAGCTCTGGAACACCATCGCGATGCCCGGCGGCGGGCCGAAAATCGGCTGCCCGAGGTACCGGAGCTCCCCGGCGGTCGGTTCGGTGAGTCCCGCAATCAGCCGCAGCAACGTGGACTTGCCGGAACCGGAGCGGCCGAGCAAGCCGACGATCTCCCCCTCGTTGACCTCGAGGTTCATCCCGTCGAGCACGAGGAGTTCGCCCCCGTCCGGCTTCGGGAACGCCTTGCGAACGCCGGTGCACGTCAGTAGCCGCGGTGTGACGTTCATCTCGTACCGTCTTCAGTTCAGCCGAAATCGCCGTTCGGCGTAGTAGTACAACGGTCGCCAGAACAGCCGGTTGAGAGCGACCACGAACAAGCTCATCACGCCGACGCCGAGCACGATCCGGTTGAAGCGCCCCGCGGCGGTCGCGTTCGCGATGTAGGAACCGAGGCCCTGCGCCTCGATCCGGGTGTGTCCCCAGTTCACGAGTTCGGCGACCTGCGCGGCGTTCCACGACCCGCCCGACGCGGTGATCGCGCCGGTCACGTAGTACGGCAGCACGCCCGGCAGCGCCACCTTGCGCCACCAGAGCCAGCCCTTGACGCCGAGATTCGCGGAGACCTGGCGAAGCTCCGTCGGCAGCGCCGCGGCGCCGGCGATCACGTTGAACAGGATATACCACTGCGTGCCGAGGATCATCAGTGGGCTCAGCCAGATGTCGGGCCGCAGGCGCCACACGACGATCGCGTAGATCGCGATCGGGAACAACAGATTCGCCGGAAACGCGGCCATGAACTGCGCGATCGGCTGGACGATCTCGGCGACCCGGGGCCGCAGTCCGACCCAGATCCCGATCGGCACCCAGACGAGGCTCGCGAGCACGATCAGCACGAACACCCGGATCATCGTCAGCACCGCGAGCCCGACGACGTGCACGAACTCGGCCGGGTCCGTGTGCGCGACCAGATCGGTCGCGATCCGCCAGACGCCGATCGCGACCAGCGTCGCGACGATCCCGACCCAGACCCGGTCCTGGCTGCGGCTCCGGCGCACCGCGGCCACGTCGGGCGGCCGCGGGTCCTCGCGGCGCACCGCGCGGCTCGTCCACAGCACCGTCGCGTGGAACGCGAGCTTCGCGGCCTGGATCAGCCGCGACCGGCGCATCATCGTGAGCGCCCAGGAGTGCGGCTCGTGCGCGCCGGGCTCCTGTTCGACCCGGAAGCGGTCGACCCAGGCGACCAGCGGGCGGAACAGCAGCTGGTCGTACGCGAGGATCACGAGGAACATCGTTAGGATCGCCCAGCCGATCGCGGTCAGGTCGCGCCGCTCGATCGCGAGCGCGATGTACGATCCGACGCCCGGCAAGGTCACGCTGGTGCGTCCGACGCTGATGGACTCCGACGCGACGACGAAGAACCAGCCGCCCGACATCGACATCATCATGTTCCACACGAGCGCCGGCAGGCCGAAGGGGACCTCGAGCTGCCAGAATCTCATCCACGGCGACAGCCGGAACGACTCCGCCGCCTCCGTGAGCTCCGTCGGCACGGTGCGCAGCGACTGATAGAAACTGAACGCCATGTTCCACGCCTGGCTCGTGAAGATCAGGAAGATCGACGCGAATTCCGCCCCGAGCACCCGTCCGGGCGCGAGCGACATGAAGAACACGTAGGTCACCGACAGGAATCCGAAGATCGGCACCGACTGCAGGATGTCGAGGATCGGCACGAGGAGCTTGCCGGCGCGTTCGCTCTTCGCGGCCCAGGTCGCGTAGGTCAGCGTGAACACGAGCGAAGCGATCAGCGCGAGCAGCATGCGCAGCGTCGTTCGCGCCGCGTACGCCGGCAAATGATCCGGGTTCAGCGACATCGGCGACACCGCGAGCTGCGACAGCGGCACGAACATGCCTCGCGCTGCATTGCCGAGGAACGCGATCAGCCCGAGCACGACCGCGAACGCGGCGAGGTCCCAGCGCGAGGCGAGCTCGCGCAGGAACCCGAACGCCGCGAACCGGCCGCCGAGCGGCGCTTCGTCGTCTGGGATGGAGTCGCTCATCGGCACGTCGACTCGTGATGACCGTTTGCGTTCGCCATTTTCGCAAGACAAGCGGCGAACAAGCTAGTAATCTTTGCGGCTCCAGCCGTCCGCGGACCCGCGGCGGCGCAGAAGCCGACGACCTCGACGATGACCGAAGGACTCGCGACCCAACCCACGACGGCCGCGCCCGCGGATGCGACGCGGTTCAGGATCCTCGGCGCGATCAGCTTCTCGCATTTCCTGAACGACATGATCCAGTCGCTGATC
>JAJXYU010000173.1 GCA_021780395.1 Pseudomonadota bacterium | reverse complement strand
CCGCGCGATGAGCGGCATGCGCACGGTGCTCGTCGACAAGCTCGCGTCGGTCACGCAGGCTTGCGGTTTGTCGCACGAAGTCCGGATCTCCCCGGACATCACCTGCGAGGAAGGCAACCTCCTCGTCGTCGAGGTGTTGAACGACAAGTCGACCTACAACACGCTCGAGTTGACGAGCGGACGGATGGCGAAGGTGTCGCGTGGCGACGTCGTGGTCGGCGCGCTCGGCCACCGCCGGGCGCTGTTCGGGTATTCCGGCCACATCCCGCCGAGCCTCGAGCCGGGGGACGTGATTCAGATGCTCAACATCGGCGGCGTGCTCGGCATCTGCGACTCCGCGACACAGGACAAGGGCAAGCCGTTCGATTGTCGGGTGCTCGGCGCCGTGCTGACGTTCCCGTATCTCGGCGAGCGGATCGGGATCCCCGCGAAGGCCGGCTACCAGCGTCTCGATCCGGCCGCGCCGCTCGACGTGCGCGGCGTGCCGGTCGTCGCGCTCGCCGGCACCTGCATGGAAGCCGGCAAGACCGCGGCCGCGGCGGCGATCATCGCCAGGATGCGGCACCGGGGGCTCGTCGTGGACGCCTTCAAGGCGACCGGCGTCTCGCTGCGCCGGGACATCCTCGCTTTCGAGGACGCGGGCGCCCGACGCACGATGATCTTCACCGATCTCGGCGTGGTCACGACGACCGAGAAGAACGGTCCGGCGTTGACCCGCACGATGCTGACCGAGATGGCCTCGGGCACCCCGGACGCGATCGTCTTCGAACTCGGCGACGGCCTGCTCGGCGCGTACGGCGTCGAAGCGATCCTGCAGGACGCCGCGATCAAGCCGGCGCTGACCGCGGTCGTGCTGTCCGCGAACGACCCGGTCGCCGCATGGGGCGGGGTGAAGCTGCTGCGGGAGCACTTCGCGATCGAGCCCTGCGTCGTGACCGGCCCGGCGACCGACAACCAGGTCGGCGTGCAGATCATCCGCGACCGGATGGGCGTCGCCGCGTTCAACGCGATCAGCGATCCGGGCGCGCTCGGTGACCACATCCTCGCCGGACTTCGGATCCCGCGCCTCGCCGAGACGCGGGTCGCCGCCGAATGAGCGCCCGAACCCCGGCCTACGTGCTCGGCGGCACGGGCTATGTCGCCGGCGAGCTGCTGCGCTTGATCGCGGCGCATCCCGCGCTCGAACTCGGCGGCATCCTGTCGGAAGGCCATTCCGCCACGCCGATCGCCGACGCGTTCCCGCACCTGCTCGGCGTCTATCGCGACCGGCGGTTCTCCGGAATCGAGGAGATCGACGCGGCGATCCGCGCCGCGTCCGCGGCCGCACTGTTCTCCGCGGCCCCGCACGGCGCCGCGGCGGCGACGATCGACCGCCTGCTGTCGGCGGCCGAGGCCGCCGGCACGCGGATCCACTGCGTCGACATCTCGGCGGACTTCCGCTACCGCAGCGCCGCCGCTTACGGCGCGGTCTACGGCCACGCGCATGCGGCACCGGCACGCATCGCACAGTTCACCTGCGCGCTGCCCGAGCACCTCGGCACCGCGCCGACGCCGCACGTCGCCCATCCCGGCTGCTTCGCGTCGGCGGTCTTGCTCGCGATCGTGCCGCTCCTCGCCGCCGATCTGGTCGAGCCGGTCCTGTTCGCGAGCGGCGTCACGGGCAGCACCGGGTCCGGACGCAAGCCGGTCGACGGCACGCACCATCCGCGCCGTCACGGCGATCTGTACGCGTACAACCCGCTCACCCACCGTCACGTGCCGGAGATCCTCGCGTGCGCGGAGGCCGCGACCGGCGTCGCGGCGCAATTGCACTTCGTCCCGCACTCCGGGCCGTTCGCGCGCGGAATCCACGTGACGGTGCAGGCGCGGCTACGCCGGCCGAGCAGCGGCGCGAGCGTCCGTGAAGCCGTCGCGGCGTATTACGCGGGCCAGCCGTTCGTCCAGGTCGTGAGCGGGCCGCCGCGCATCAAGGACGTCGTCACGAGCAACACCGCGCATCTCGGCGTCGCCGCCGACGGTACGACCGTCGCGGTGATGTCGGTGCTCGACAACCTGACGAAGGGGGCGGCCGGCGGGGCGATTCAGTGGATGAACCGCTTGTTCGGGTTCGAGGAGGCCGCCGGACTCACGGCCCCCGCACCCGGCTGGACCTGAGAACCAACGATGACGACGGCGACGAATTCCCCGACCGGCACGCCCCCGAGCCATCTCGCCCGGGTGTTCGCCCAGTACCCGATCGACGTCGTCCGGGGCGACGGCGTGTGGATCCTGGCGCGCGACGGGCGCAAATTCCTCGACTTCTACGGCGGTCACGCGGTCGCGGGCCTGGGGTACGGTCATCCGCGCTGGCTCGCCGCGCTCGAACGCCAGGCACGGCAGATCGCGTTCCAGACGAATGCGCTGCCGATCGCGATACGCGAACGGGCGGCCGCGAAACTCGTGAAATTCGCCGGCCTCGGCCTCGACACCGTGTTCTGGGTCAACAGCGGCGCGGAAGCGAACGAAAACGCGCTGCGAATGGCGTTCAAGATCACCGGCCGCACGAAGGCGGTCGCGCTCGAACACGGCTGGCACGGCCGCACCGCGGCCGCCGGGGCGGTCACCTGGGGCGCGATCGAGAAGTGGTACGCGTTCCCGCGCCGCCCGTTCGACGTCACGTTCGCCCCCCGCGCCGATCCGGCCGCGATCGATTCGATCGTCGACCGCGACACCGCGGCGGTGATCGTCGAGCCCGTTCAGGGCGTCGGCGGCGCCTACGACCTCGGCAAGCCGATGCTCGAGGCCCTGCGCCGACGCTGCGACGAGGTCGGTGCGCTGCTGATCTTCGACGAAGTGCAATGCGGGATGGGGCGTACCGGGAGCGCGTTCGCCGCGAATCACTACGGCATCGCGCCGGACATGCTGACCTCGGCGAAGGCGCTCGGCAACGGCTTCCCGGTCGCGGCGTTGCTGATGTCCAAGCGGGTCGCGCGGCAGGTCGAGACCGACGACATGGGCACGACGTTCGGCGGAGGCCCGATGGCCTGTGCGGTCGCGGAGGCGGTGATCGACGCGATCGAGTCGGAATCGTTGCTCGCGAACGTGCGCGCGGTGTCGGCGTACCTGCGCGCCCATTGCCTCGTCGGCCCGGTGACCGGCGTCCAAGGGCTCGGCTTCCTCCTCGGCTTGAGGACCAGCCGACCGGCGAAGGAGGTGCAGGGCGCGTTGATCGACAAGCAGATCCTGACCGGCACGAGCGGTGATCCGCACGTGCTGCGGCTGCTGCCCGCGTACATCCTGACCGAGGGGCACGTCGATCGGTTGTGCGAGGCGCTCGCGCAGATCAGCCCATGAAGCGCTTCCTCGACCTCGCCGATTTCACCCGGGAAGAGATCCTCGATCTGCTCGCCCTCGCGCAGTCCTTGCAGGACGTCCCGCAACCGCACGCGCTCGCCGGCAAGACCCTCGGACTGCTGTTCTTCAATCCGAGCTTGCGGACGCTCGCCTCCTTCCAGTCGGGCATGGCCCGACTCGGCGGCAGCTCGTTCGTGATCACGCCGGGCCAGGGGACCTGGCAGCTCGAGACGCGGATGAACGCGGTGATGAACGCCGGCGCGGCCGAGCACATCCGCGAGGCGATTCCCGTGCTCGCGTCCTACTGCGATGCGCTCGGCGTGCGCGCGTTCGCGGAGGGCCGCAACCTCGACCTCGACCTCGGCGAGTCGCTGTTCCGCACGATCGACGCCCTGTGCGACAAGCCGCTCGTGAACCTCGAGTCCGCCGCCAATCACCCCTGCCAGGCGCTCGCCGACTGGCGCACGCTCGATGAGATCGGTGTGCCGCACCGTGGCAAATTCGTGCTCAGCTGGGTCTACCATCCGCGGCCGTTGCCGCTCGCGGTCCCCGCGGCGACGCTGCACATGGCGGCGCTGCGGGGGATGGAGGTCGTGGTGCTGCGGCCGCCGGGATTCGCGCTGCCGCAGGCGGTCATGGACAAGGCGCGGCGCGCAGCCGCGGCGTCCGGCGGCAGCGTCTCGGAGACGGACGACCGGGCCGCAGCGCTCGCCGGCGCACAGGTGCTCTATGCGAAGGAATGGGGCACGACGACCTATTACGGCGACGTCGAGGCCGATTCGCGTCTGCGCGCCGAGCTCGGGCACTGGTGCGTGCGCGAGCGCTGGTTCGACGACGCGGCCCCGGGCGCGAAACTGATGCACTGCCTGCCGGTGCGTCGCAACGTCGCCGTCGCCGACGAGGTGCTGGACGGTCCGCGGGCCGTCGTCAAGCGCGAAGCATTCAACCGTCTCGTGGTGCAGATGGCCGTGCTGCACCGCTTGCTCGCCTGAGCGATCGCGGCGTCCCCTGGGAGTTTCGAACCATCATGATCAGCAGTCGACCGGATCCATCCATCGCCGTCCGCGCGCTGAAGAGCGCGGCCCCGTACATCCGCATGTACAAGGGCAAGGTTTTCGTGATCAAGGCGGGAGGCGCCGTCTTCAGCGATCGGGAGTCGGCGCGCGCGCTGATCGAGCAGGTCGCGATTCTGCACCAGGTGGGCATCCGCACCGTGCTCGTGCACGGCGGCGGTCCGCAGCTCGACAGCATCCAGTCGGCGCTGGGCATGGAGACTCGCATGATCGGCGGGCGGCGCGTAACCGACGAGAAATCGATCGATGCGACCGCGATGGTGCTCAATGGGCTGATCAACACCCGGATCCTCGCGATCTGCCGGGAGC
>JAJXYU010000123.1:4425-4779 GCA_021780395.1 Pseudomonadota bacterium | reverse complement strand
CGAGATCCCGAACGAGAAGCGCGAGATCGTCACCCTCGGCGAGATCATCAAGTCGAAGGCCTACGACGACCTGGCGTCGCCGCTCGCGCTCGCGCTCGGCAAGGACATCGGCGGCGCGCCGATCGTCGCGGACCTGGGGCGCATGCCGCATCTCCTGATCGCCGGCACCACGGGCTCCGGCAAGTCCGTCGGGATCAACGCGATGGTGCTGAGCCTCGTGTACAAGGCTAGCCCTGAGCACGTGCGGCTGATCATGATCGACCCGAAGATGCTGGAGCTCTCGGTGTACGAGGGGATTCCGCACCTGCTCTCCCCGGTCGTCACCGACATGAAACAGGCGGCGAACGCGCTGCG
>JAJXYU010000123.1:0-4415 GCA_021780395.1 Pseudomonadota bacterium | reverse complement strand
GAGATGGAGCGGCGCTATCAGCTGATGTCCGCGCTCGGCGTGCGCAACCTCGCTGGGTTCAACCGCAAGGTCAAGGACGCGGCCGACGCCGGCAAGCCGATCAAGGACCCGATCCGGATGCAGAAGGTCGCGCAGGCGGTGCCCGGCGTCGTCGCCGAGGACGTCCCCGATCTCGCGACCCTGCCGTTGATCGTGGTGATCATCGACGAGCTCGCGGACCTGATGATGATCGTCGGCAAGAAGGTCGAGGAGCTGATCGCGCGGCTCGCGCAGAAGGCGCGTGCGTCGGGGATTCACCTGATCCTCGCGACGCAACGACCGTCGGTCGACGTGATCACCGGGCTCATCAAGGCGAACATCCCGACGCGGATCGCGTTCCAGGTCTCGGCCAAGGTCGACTCGCGCACGATCCTCGACCAGAGCGGCGCGGAGTCGCTCCTCGGCCACGGCGACATGCTGTACCTGCCCCCGGGCACCGCGATTCCGACCCGCGTGCACGGCGCGTTCGTCTCCGACCAGGAGGTCCATCGGGTGGTCGCCGGGCTCAAGGCCGCGTCCCCGCCGGTGTACATCGACGAAATTCTCGAAGGACCGCGGAACCCCATCCCCGGATTCGCGTCGGATGACGAGGAGTCCGGCGAAGACGCGGCGGATGCCGAGCAGGATCCGCTGTACGATGAGGCGGTGCGGATCGTCACCGAGACCCGCAAGGCGTCGATCTCCGGCGTGCAGCGGCGCCTCAAGATCGGCTACAACCGCGCCGCCCGCCTGGTCGAGGCCATGGAGGCCGCGGGACTGGTCGGACCCCTGCAATCGAATGGCAATCGAGAGATTTACGGCGCACCGCCGCCCGAGGAGTGAGTCGATGTTCAAGTTCCATCGCTGGGCCGCCGCCGCGGCCGGCGCGCTGATCCTGCTGCAGACGGCCGGAGCGCAGACCCCGAGCGCCGCCGCGGCCGCGCAGGTCGAGCGGTACCTCTCGGGCCTGAAGACCTGGTCGGCGGATTTCACCCAGGAGATCGACGACGCGAACGGCAAGGTGCTGCGCAGCGCCTCCGGTCACCTGTACCTCGAACGCCCGGGCAAGTTCCGCTGGGATTACCTCAAGCCCTCGCGCCAACTGATCCTCGCCGACGGCAAGCTCCTGTGGTTCTACGACCAGGATCTCGAGCAGGCCAACGTCCGCGACCTCGACTCGACGCTCGCGAGCACGCCGGCGGTGCTGCTCGCCGGCGGCGTGACCGTGAGCAGCCAGTTCGAGATCAGCGCGCTGCCGGACGCCGACGGATATCACTGGTACCAGTTGATCCCGAAGCGGCCGACCGGGGATTTCCAGGCGATCCGGATCGCGTTCTCGCACGGGGAACTGGTGCGGATGCTGTTCGCCGACAAGCTCGACCAGGTCACGCGGCTCGCGTTCTCGCACCCGAAGCGCAACATCCCGTTGTCGCCGAAGCTGTTCGTGTTCAACCCGCCGCCCGGCGTCGACGTGATCGGGCGCGTCTCGCCGTGAACGCGGCGCGGAGCGGCGCCTACCGGCCGCTCGCGGACCGCCTGCGGCCGGGCAAGCTCGACGAGTTCGTCGGCCAGCGCCACCTCGTCGGACCCGAGGCGCCGATCCGTCGGGCGCTCGAGGCCGGAAACCCGCACTCGATGATCCTCTGGGGTCCGCCCGGCACCGGCAAGACCACGCTCGCGCGCCTGGTCGCGAGCACGGCGGACGCGGAGTTCATCGCGATCTCCGCGGTGCTCGCCGGCGTGAAGGAGATCCGCGCGGCGATCGAGCGCGCGCAGGGCTTGCGCGGCACGCGCAACACGGTGCTGTTCCTCGACGAGGTGCACCGCTTCAACAAGGCGCAGCAGGACACGTTCCTGCCCTACGTCGAGGACGGTACGTTCGTGTTCATCGGCGCGACGACCGAGAATCCCTCGTTCGAAGTCAACAACGCGTTGCTGTCGCGCGCGCGGGTCTACGTGCTGAAGGCGCTGGACGCCGCCGATCTCGGCGCGCTCCTCGACCGCGCGCTCGCCGACCCGCGCGGCCTCGCCGACGCGGCGCTGCGCCTCGAGCCGGCGGCGCGCGAGCTGCTGATCGGCGCCGCCGACGGCGATGCGCGGCGGATGCTGAACCTGCTCGAGACCGCCGCGGATCTCGCGACGGTGGAGCAGGGCGCGCGAGTGCTCTCGGCCGACACGATGCGGGGCGCGGTCGGCAGCACGTACCTGCGTTTCGACAAGGGCGGGGAGAACTTCTACGACCAGATCTCCGCGCTTCACAAGGCGGTGCGCGGGAGCGACCCGGACGCGGCGCTCTACTGGCTGTGCCGGATGTTCGCCGGCGGGTGCGATCCGCTGTACGTCGCGCGGCGCGCGCTCAGGATGGCGAGCGAGGACATCGGCAACGCCGACCCGCGCGCGCTCACCCTCGCGCTCGAGGCCTGCGCGGTCTACGAGCGGCTCGGCAGCCCCGAAGGGGAACTCGCGATCGCGCAGGCGATCGTCTTCATGGCCTGCGCGGCGAAGAGCAACGCGGTGTACGTCGCCTACCAGGCGGCGACCGAGGATGCGAAGCGTTTCGGTTCGCTCGGGGTGCCGCTGCACCTTCGCAACGCGCCGACCCGGTTGATGAAGGAGATCGGCTACGGCAAGGGCTACCGCTACGCGCACGACGAGCCGGATGCGTACGCGGCCGGTGAACGCTACCTGCCGGAGGAGATGCCGGAGCGGCGCTACTACGTCCCGGCGCCGCGGGGCCTCGAGATCAAGATCGCCGAGGCGCTCGAGGCCCGGCGCGCACGCGACCGCAGCCCGCGCGGCGGGTGACGCGGCGGCGGGTTCGCCTACAATGAGGGCCTCGGCCGCGCCGCGCGGCCCCTGACGAGGAACCGACCGTGCTCGATCCCAAGCTCCTGCGCAGCGACCCCGAGGGCGTCGCGTCCCGGCTCGCGCGCCGCGGCTACACGCTCGACCTGCCACGCCTCCTCGACATCGAGGACAAGCGCAAGACCGCGCAGATCGAGGCGGACCGGCTGCGGGCCGAGCGCAACGCGACCGCGAAGGCGATCGGCGTCGCGAAGGCGCGCGGCGAGGATGCCGGTGCGCTGCTCGCGGTCGGAGAGGCGCTCGGCGCGCGCCTGAAGACCATCGACGAGGATCTCGAGATCCTGCAGCAGGAATTGCAGGAGCTGCAGCAGGGGCTCCCGAACCTCCTGCACGAGAGCGTGCCCGAGGGGCGCGACGAGAGCGCGAACGTCGAGGTGCGCCGCTGGGGTGAACCGCGGCCGATGGATTTCGCCCCGCGCGATCACGTCGCGGTCGGCGAGCCGCTCGGCATGGATTTCGAGGCGGCGGGCCGGATCTCCGGCGCACGCTTCGTGGTGATGACCGGCCAGATCGCGCGGCTCCACCGCGCGCTCGCGCAGTTCATGCTGGATCTGCACACGCGCGAGCATGGATACCGGGAGGTGTACGCCCCGTACCTCGTGCACGCGGAGGCGCTGGTCGGCACCGGCCAGCTGCCGAAGTTCGAGCAGGACCTCTTCTCGGTGCGCGGCGACCCCGGGTTCTATCTGATCCCGACCGCCGAGGTGCCGGTCACGAACCTGGTGCGCGACCGGATCGTGCGCGCGGAGGAACTGCCGCTGCGATACGTCGCGCACACGCCGTGCTTCCGCTCCGAGGCTGGCGCCGCCGGCAAGGACACCCGCGGGATGATCCGCCAGCACCAGTTCGACAAGGTCGAGCTGGTGCAGATCGTCGCGCCGGACCACTCGTACGCGGCGCTCGAGGAACTCACCGGGCACGCCGAGGCGGTGCTGCGCGCGCTCGAGCTCCCCTATCGGGTGCTCGCCCTGTGCGCCGGCGACGTCAGTTTCTCGAGCGCGAAGACCTACGACCTCGAGGTCTGGCTGCCGAGCCAGGCGCGGTATCGCGAGATCAGCTCCTGCAGCAACTGCGAGGCGTTCCAGGCGCGGCGCATGCAGGCCCGCTGGCGCAACCCCGCGACCGGCAAGCCCGAACTCGTGCATACGCTGAACGGTTCCGGAGTCGCGGTCGGACGCGCGCTGGTCGCGGTGCTCGAGAACTACCAGCAGCACGACGGCAGCGTCGCGGTCCCGCGCGCGCTCGTGCCGTATCTCGGCGGGATCGAACGGCTCGCGCCGGCTTGAGCGCGACGAGCCCCCGCGAGGCGCGATCGATCGCCGCGGCCGGGCCGCGGAGCGTGTGTATCCTCAGGCTCTCGGCGATCGGCGACACCTGCCACGTCGTGCCGCTGATCCGCACCCTGCAGCACGCGTGGCCCGACTGCCGGATCAGCTGGATCATTGGCCGGGTCGAGGCGAAGCTGATGCGGCTGCTGCCCGGCGTCGAGCTGATGCCGATCGACAAGCGCCGCTCACGCAGCGAGTGGATGC
>JAJXYU010000164.1 GCA_021780395.1 Pseudomonadota bacterium | reverse complement strand
CGCAGAACCTGCTCAGCGTGAGCCTCGAAGGCGCCGTCGGTTGAATCGGGTCCCGGAGTCAAATCAAGTGCTGAAAATATCCCAACTGCGCGCGAACGTCGCGGGTCGAAGCATCCTCAAGGGCGTCGATCTCGAGGTCCGCGCCGGCGAAGTGCATGCCATCATGGGCCCGAACGGCTCCGGCAAGAGCACCCTCGCCCAGGTGCTCGCCGGCCGCGAGGACTACGAGGTCACCGGCGGGAGCGTCACGTTCGACGGTGCGGACCTGCTCGCGATGCCCGCCGAGGAGCGCGCCCGCGCCGGGCTGTTCCTCGGTTTCCAATATCCCGTCGAGATCCCCGGCGTGAACAATGCGTACCTGCTGAAGGCGGCGCTGAACGCGAAGCGCAAGAGGGCGGGCCTTGCGGAAGTCGATGCATACGAGTTCCTGAGCCTGATCAAGGCGAAGATGAAGTTCATGGGAATGGACGAGTCGTTCCTCGGCCGGGGCGTGAACGAGGGCTTCTCCGGCGGCGAGAAGAAGCGCAACGAGATCCTGCAGATGCTCGTGCTCGAGCCGAGGCTCGCGCTGCTCGACGAGACCGACTCCGGACTCGACATCGACGCGCTGAAGGTGGTCGCGAAGGGCGTGAACAGCCTGCGCAGCGCCGAGCGGTCCATCGTGCTCGTGACCCATTACCAGCGGCTCCTCGACTACGTCGAACCCGACCACGTGCACGTCTTCGCGGACGGACGGATCCTCAAGTCCGGCGACAAGACGCTCGCGCTCGCGCTCGAGGCACGGGGCTACGACTGGCTGCGCGAGGGCCGGGTCGCGTGAACACCGCCAGGGACAAGGACGCGGCGCTGCGCTCGTTCGAAGCCGCGTGGCGCGCACGGCCCGCGGATCGGATCGCGGCGACCCGCACCGACGCGATGCAGCGGTTCCTCGCGCTCGGCCTGCCGGGTGCGCGCGACGAGAGCTGGCGCTACACGAACCTGCGCGCGCTCGCCGGCCGCCCGTTCGTCGACGCCGAGCCGGCCCCGTCCGCGCGCGCCTCCTGGCTCGCCGGCTTCTGCGGGTCCGCGGTCGAGATCGTGAACGGCCGGCCGTCGCCCGCCGCGATCGAGTCCGTCGGCGATCCGGCGCTGTCGATCGAAAGCCTGCGTGCGGCGATCGACCGCGATCCGGCGTCGCTCGCCGCGCGCCTGGAGTCGATCGGCGCCGCGGAATCGGAACGCTGGGCCCTGCTCAACCGCGCACTGTTCGTCGACGGACTGCGCGTGCGCATCGCCGGCCGCGCCACCGCGCCGCTGTTGATCGTGCACTCGGCCGAATCGGCCCGGGACGACGCGGCGGTGCACTCGCGCGTGATCGTCGAAGTCGATGCCGGCGCCGAGGCGACGATCATCGAGCATCACCTCGGCGGCAGCGGGCATGCGACCCTGGTGAACCACGCGACGCAGCTGCATCTCGCGCCGGGCGCGTCGGTCGATCACTATCGGGTGTTCTCGAGCGACGATCGCACCACCCACTTCGACGCGCTCGAAGTGGTGCAGGCCGCCGACAGCCGCTGCCGGCAGTTCACGGTCGCGATCGGCGGCGCGCTGGTCCGCGCGAATCTGAGCGGCCGGCTCGACGCGCCCGGCGCCGAGCACGACAGCCACGCGCTGCTGGTCGGACGCGCCGCCCGGCAGGTCGACTGCGTGAACGCGATCGTGCACGCCGCCTCGCGCACGACCAGCCGGCAGACCGCCCGCGCGCTCGCCGCGGGCTCGAGCCGCGTCGTGTTCAACAGCCGCGTGCTCGTCGAGGCGGGTACGGCCGGCGCGTCGTCGAACCAGTCCTGTCGCGGATTGCTGCTGTCGCCGACCGCCGAGATCGACACACGGCCGCAGCTCGAGATCCTCGCGGACGACGTGAAGTGCGCGCACGGGGCGACCACCGGTCGCCTCGACCCGAACATGCTGTTCTACCTGCTCTCGCGCGGCATCGACCGCGCGGCCGCCCAGACCTTGCTGATCTACGCGTTCCTCGACGACCTGCTGACCGGGATGTCGCTCCCGGGCGCGCGCCGCGCGATCGAGGACGCGCTGATCGGCGAATTGCCCGGTGCGGACCTGCTGAGGTCGACCCGGTGAGCGGCGCGGCCCGCACTCCGGTTCGCCCGGCGGAGCCCGCGCCGTTCGACGTCGAGGCGATGCGCCGGGAGTTCCCGGTGCTCACCCGGCTCGTGCACGGTCATCCGCTCGCCTACCTCGACAACGGCGCCTCGTCGCAGGCCCCGCGGCGGGTCCTCGAGGCGGTCGACGACTACGCGCGCTCGCACCACGCGAACGTGCATCGCGGCGTGCACACCTTGAGCGAGGAGGCGACCGCGCGATACGAGGGGGCGCGCGACCGCGTCGCCCGGTGGCTGAACGCGGCCTCGCGGACCGAGATCGTGTTCACGCGCGGGACCACCGAGGCGGTGAACCTGGTCGCGCAGAGCTACGCACGGCCGCGGCTGCGCGCCGGCGACGAGGTGCTGATCACGCACCTCGAGCACCATGCGAACATCGTGCCCTGGCAGATGGTCTGCGCGCAGACCGGCGCGAAGCTCGTCGTCGCGCCGATCGATGCGCGTGGCGAGGTCGATCCTGACGCGGTCGAGGCGCTGATGGGTCCGCGGACCCGGGTGTTCGCGTGCGCGCACGTGTCAAACGCGCTCGGCACGGTGCTCCCGGTCGAGCGGCTGGTGGCGAGCGCGCGAGCGCGCGGGATCGCGACCCTGGTCGACGGCGCGCAGGCGGTCCCCCACTGCGACGTCGACGTGCGCGCGCTGGGATGCGACTTCTACGCGTTGTCCGGCCACAAGATGTACGCCCCGACCGGGATCGGCGTGCTCTACGGGCGCGAGTCGATGCTCGAGGACATGCCGCCGTGGCAGGGCGGCGGCGACATGATCCTCACGGTGAGCTTCGAGCGGACGACCTACAATGCGCTGCCCTACAAGTTCGAGGCCGGAACGCCCAACATCGTCGGCGCGGTCGGACTCGGCGCGGCGATCGATTTCCTCGGGTCGATCGACCGGCGGGGAGCGCACGCGCACGAGGCGGCGCTCCTCGAGCACGCGCACGCCGCGCTCGTGCGGATCCCCGGCCTGCGGCTGATCGGCACCGCGCGCCGCAAGCTGGGCCTGGTCTCGTTCCTGGTCGACGGCGTTCACCCGCACGATCTCGGCACGGTGCTCGACCAGGACGGCATCGCGATCCGCACCGGTCATCACTGCGCGATGCCGGTGATGGATTACTACGGGATACCGGCGACCGCGCGCGCGTCGTTCGCCTTCTACAACACGTTCGACGAGATCGACCGCCTGGCGCTCTCGGTCGAGCGCGCACGCCGCATGTTCGGCGGGGATGTCGTCTGATGGAACTGCAGGATCTGTACCGCGACGTGATCCTCGATCACAATCGCAGCCCGCGCAACTTCGGTCCGCTCGAGGGGTCCTCGACGGACGTGCAGGGCTCGAATCCGCTGTGCGGCGACCGCCTCACGCTGCACCTGCGCCTCGCCGGCGACCGGATCGAGGACGTGCGTTTCGAGGGCCACGGCTGCGCGATCTCGACGGCGTCGGCGTCGCTGATGACCGAGGCGATCAAGGGACGCACGCGTGCCGAGGCGCTCGCGCTGTTCGACCGCATGCACGCGCTGCTGACCGACGACGCGGCGGTGCCGGACGAGGGTCTCGGCAAGCTCGCGGCGCTGTCCGGCGTGCGGGAGTTTCCGGCGCGCGTGAAGTGCGCGAGCCTGTGCTGGCATACGCTCGCGAGCGCGCTGCAGTCGTCCGCGCCGGAATCGGTCGGCGCGGTCTCGACCGAGTGACCCGGGGGATCCGATGCGAAGCCACGAAAACGAACCCATCGTCGTGCAACGGCAGACCCAGGCGATCGCGATTCCCTCGGGGGTCGAGGTCGAATTGAAGCCCGGCGTCGTCGGGTACGTGACCCAGGCGCTCGGCGGGAGCTTCACGGTCTACATCGACGGCAACCTGTTCCGGATCGCCGGCGCCGATGCCGACGCGATCGGGATGACGCCCGTGAAGCCGCCGGAACTGCCGCCCGGGGCGTCTGAAGCGGACATCCTGAACGTGATCTGGGACCAATTGCGCACCTGCTTCGATCCCGAGATCCCGGTGAACATCGTCGACCTCGGGTTGATCTACGAGTGCACGCTCGCGCCGGGTCCGGACGGACGCACGGCGATCATCAAGATGACGCTGACCGCACCGGGCTGCGGAATGGGCGAGATCCTCGTGCAGGACGTGCGCGAGAAGGTGGAGATCGTGCCGACGATCGCGCGCGCCGACGTCGAGCTGGTTTTCGATCCGCCTTGGAATCCCGCGCTGATGTCCGAAGCGGCGCGGTTGCAGACGGGCATGCTGTGAGGCGGATCGCCCGATGAGCTGGGTCGACGTCGGCGCGGAGGGCGACCTCGAGGACGGCCGTGCGATCGGCGTGCGCGCCGGCGAGCGATTCATCGCGATCGCGCGCTGCGAGGGCGGCGTCATGGCGGTCGACGACGTGTGCACGCACGACGGCGCGGAGCTCGCCGGCGGCGAGGTCGAGGACTGCGCGATCGCCTGCCCGCGGCACGGTGCGCGCTTCTGCCTGCGCACCGGCGCCGCATTGACGCCACCCGCCTACGAGGCGATCCGCACCTACGAGGCCAAGGTGGAGGGAGGCCGGATATGGGTCCGCACCGACGATTGACGCTGCTGCGCCACGGCCAGGCGCGTCCGGCGGTCGACGGCGACGATCGCGTACGGGCGCTCACGAAGC
>JAJXYU010000314.1 GCA_021780395.1 Pseudomonadota bacterium | reverse complement strand
CGCGGCGATCGAGGGCCGGCACAGGCCGCTGCGGGTGATCGGGATCGATCCGATTCGCGCGGCCGCGTTCGGGGGCCCGCTGCTCGGCGCGCTCGGCGCGTCCGCACGCGGACTGCTGCGACCCGACGGGATCCTGCTGAGCGCCGCGGCGGCGGGCCGTCTCGGGGTCGGCCGCGGCGCCGCCCTCCCCGTCGTGGTCGGCGACGCGGTCCGTCGCTTGCGCGTCGTCGGCGTGCTCCCGGCCGCCGCGGAGCCGCAAACACTCGGCCTGATGGACATCGCGTCCGCGCAATGGGCTTTCGACCGGGTCGGGCGCCTGAGCCGGATCGACCTGCGACTCGAACCGGGCGTCGATCCGCACGGCTTCGGTGCCCGGCTGGCGCGCCGCCTGCCGTACGGCGTGCACGTGATCGGCGCGAGCGAGGACACGGGGCGCACCGCGGCCGCGACCCGCGCGTACCGGGTGAACCTCGATCTGCTCGCGTCGATCGCGTTGGCCACCGGTGCGTTCCTGATCTTCGCGACCCAGTCGCTCGCGGTGCTGCGCCGGCGCGGATCGCTTGCGCTGCTGCGCGCGCTCGGCGTGACCCGCGGCGAGCTCGAGATCGCGCTCGCGGCCGAGGGCGCAAGCCTCGGCGCGCTCGGCGCACTGCTCGGCCTCGGCGGTGGCGCAGTGCTCGCCTCCGCCGCGCTCGCGCATTTCGGCGGCGACCTCGGGGTCCGTTCGATGGCCATCGCCGGGGTCGCGCCCTCCGTCGGTGTTGCGGCGAGCGCCGGATTCTTCCTGCTGGGCACCGCGGTCGCGACCCTCGGCGCCTGGGTTCCGGCGCACGCCGCGGCGGCCGAACCGCCCGCCGCCGCGCTGAAGGGTGCGAGCAGAGCGGTCCAGGCCGCGCCGGCCGCCGGCCGGGGAATCGCGGGTCTCGTGCTGTGCGCCGCGGGAGTCGGGTTCGCATTCCTGCCGCCGATCCACGCGCTACCCGTGTTCGGTTATGCCGCGATCGCCTCGCTCCTGCTCGGCACCGTGATGATCGTCCCGATCGCGACCTTCACCCTGCTGCGCGCGTTGCCGGACAGCGGATGGGTGCTGCTCGACACCGCGATCGCACAACTGCGCGACGGCATCGGTCCGGCGACCGCGAGCGTGGATGCGGTCCTCGTCAGCTTCGCGCTGATGGTCGCGATGACCACGATGGTGCACTCCTTCCGGGTCTCGTTCGAGCACTGGCTCGGGCAACTCCTGCCCGCGGACGTCGAGATGCGGGTGCCCCTCGGGGCCGATACGGCGCGATGGACCCCGACCGAGCAGGCGCGGATCGCCGCGATCACGGGCGTCGCAAGAGCAGAGTTTCGACGCACCCGCCGGATCACGCTCGATCCGGCACGCCCGCCGATCACGCTGATCGCGCGGCGCATCTCGCTCGCGGATGCGGGTGCGGTGCTGCCGCTGGTCCACGCGATCCGCGGCGCGCTTCCCGGATCGGACCCACCGGCGTGGATCTCGGAGGGGTTCGGGGACCTCTACGGTGCGAAGATCGGCGAGGTGCTGCGACTGCCGATCGACGGCATACCGCGGCGCTTCGTGGTCGCCGGGATGTGGCGCGACTATGCGCGCAGCGACGGCTCGGTCGTCGTGCCGCGCAGCGCCTACGCCGCGGCCACCGGCGATCGCACCGCGACCGAAGGATCGCTCTGGCTCGTCCCCGGCGCGAACGTCGCCGCGATCGAAGGGCGGGTCCGCGCGGTGCTCGCACCCGCCGACGCGCTCGAGATCCGCACGTCCCGCGCGATCCGCGCGCGCTCGCTCCGGGTCTTCGACCAGGCGTTCGCGGTGACCTACGCGCTCGAGGCCGTCGCGGTCGCGATCGGCGTCGCCGGTGTCGGCTTCGCGATCGGCTCCACCGCGACCGCGCGGCGCGCGGAGTTCGGCATGCTCCGGCATCTCGGCCTGCGCCGTCGCGACGTGATTGCGCTGCTCACCGAGGAAGGGATCGTGCTCACCACGCTCGGCGTGCTGTACGGCTGGGCGCTCGGACTGATCCTGAGTATCGTGCTGATCGACGTCGTGAACCGGCAGTCATTCCACTGGAGCATCGATCTGTCGGTGCCGCTCGGCGGACTGCTGGCGCTCGGCGCGGCCCTGGTCGCGGCCGCGGCGGCGACCGCACTGATCGCCGGTCGGGGCGCGGTGGCCGCGGATGCGATCCAGGTCGTCCGGGAGGACTGGTGAAACGCGGGTTCGCAACGCGATGGGTCCTCACGCCGCTGCTCGCGTTCCTGCTCGCTGCCGCCGCGCACGCGGACGTATCCGCCGCGGCGGCGGTGCCTGCGCCGGCTGCCGACACGAGCTATGCCACGGTACGTCCGGGTCGCGCGCTGCGGTTCCCCGGCGACCTCGGCGCGCATCCGCGATTCCGCACCGAATGGTGGTACGTGACCGGCTGGCTGCACACCGCCGCCGGCGCCCCGCTCGGATTTCAGATCACGTTCTTCCGCGAACGTCCCGACATCTGGCGCGGCAACCCGAGCGCGTTCACACCACGGCAGATCCTGATCGCCCACTGCGCGCTCGCCGATCCGGCGAAAGGATCGCTGTGGCGGGCGCAGCGGATCGAGCGCGCCGGCTTCGGCCTCGCCGGCGCGCGCATCGGCGACACCGCGGTCTGGATCGGACGCTGGCACCTGGTGCACCGCGACGGGGTATACCGCGGGCGCTGCGAGGGCGCGAATTTCCGGCTCGATCTCGCATTCACGCCGACCGAACCACCGGTGCCGAACGGTGTCGACGGATACAGCCGAAAGGGCGCGGATCCGGACGCCGCGAGCGAGTACTACAGCATCCCGCAGCTGCGCGTGTCCGGGCGCATCGACCGCCGCGGCCACGCGGAGCCGGTGACCGGCGACGCGTGGCTCGACCACGAGTGGTCGAGCGTGTACCTCGAACGATCCGCGGTCGGCTGGGATTGGATCGGCGTGAATCTGCGCGACGGCGGATCGGTGATGGCGTTTCGGATCCGCGGCGCGAACGGCGCGGTGCTCTGGGCGGGCGGTACCGTGACCGACCCGCATCGTCGGATCCGGATCCTCTCCCCGGACGAGGTCCGGTTCACGCCGCTGCGCGACTGGACCTCGCCGCGGACCGGGATCCGCTATCCCATCGAGTGGCGCATCCACGCCGGGGATCTGCGCGTCACGCTGCGCCCGCTCCTCGCCGACCAGGAGAACGATGCGCGCGCGACCAGCGGCGCGGTGTACTGGGAAGGCGCGGTGCGCGCGCTCTCGCAGGGTCGCGTCGTCGGCCACGGTTATCTCGAGCTCACCGGCTACGGCGCGCCGCTGCGCCTGCGCTGACCCTCGCCGCGCCCGCGCCCGCCGCCGCTACACCGCGGTCGCGCCGCCGTCCACCGTGAGGATCTGTCCGGTGATGTGCGCACCGGCGTCCGACGCGAGCAGCAAGGCCGCTCCCTTCAGGTCGTCGGGTCCGCCGAGACGGCCTAGCGGCGTGCGCGCGAGCGCCTCCTCGGAAAAATGCGCGAGCGTCGCCGCGGTCATCTTCGTCGGAAAGAACCCCGGCGCGAGCGCATTCACGCGGATCCCGAACCGTCCCCACTCGGCCGCGAGCGCACGGGTCAGATTGACGACCGCGCCCTTCGAGGCGTTGTAGGCGACGGTCCCGACGCGGGTCGGCAGGTGCCCGAGAAACCCCTCGACCGAGGCCACGTTCACGATCGCGCCACGCTTCTGCGGGAGCATGAAGCCGCGCGCGATCGCCTGGGTCAGCAGGAACACCGCGGTCACGTTCAGCTGCATCACCTTGTTCCAGCCGTCGATCGGATAGTCCTCGGCCGGCGCCCCCCAGGTCGCGCCCGCGTTGTTCACCAGAATGTCGACGCCGCCCTCGTGCGCGCGCACCGACTCGACGAGCGCCGCGACGCTCGCGGAATCTCGCAGATCGAGCGCGACCGCGCGTGCGCGGATCCCGCGCTCGCGCAGCCTCGCGGCGGACTCCTCGAGCGCGCCGGCGGTGCGTGCGACGAGCACGATGGTCGCGCCGAACTCCCCGAGGGCCTCGGCGATCTGCCAGCCGAGTCCGCGCGAACCGCCGGTCACGATCGCAATCCGCCCCGTCAAATCGAATAGACGCTTCAGTTCCATTACACTCTCCGAATCCGGCGACGCGGCCAGAATAGGGCCGATCGCGCGCGCCGACAAACCGAGGGACGCCGAGCCGCGGCGCGATGGGACACCGATGAACGATCCGACGCCGCAACGCCCGAACGGGCGTCACCCACGCTTCGATGCGCTGTTCGAGCCGGTGCGGATCGGGCCGGTGGTCGCGAAGAACCGCTTCTTCCAGGTGCCCCACTGCAACGGGATGGGGTACGCGCGCCCGCGGGCGCACGCCGCGATGCGCGCGGTCAAGGCCGAAGGCGGCTGGGCGGTCGTCAGCACCGAGGAGGTCGAGATCCATCCGTCGAGCGACCTGTCGCCGTACGTCGAGGGACGGCTCTGGGACGATCGCGACGCCGCGGCCCTCACGCTGATCACCGATGCGGTGCACGCGCACGGCGCGCTCGCGGCGATCGAGCTCGCGCACGGCGGGATCAACACGCCGAACCATTATTCGCGCGAGACGGCGCTCGGGCCGAGCCACACGGTGAGCCCCTACGGCTACGCCCCGTTCCAAGCCCGGGCGATGACGAAGCGCGACATCCGCGAATTCCGGCAGTGGCACCGCGCGGCCGCGATCCGCGCGAAGCGCGCCGGGTTCGACGTGATCTACGTGTACGCCGCGCACGACCTGTCGCTGGTGATGCAT
>JAJXYU010000094.1 GCA_021780395.1 Pseudomonadota bacterium | reverse complement strand
TCCGTGGATCCGCGAGTGGCGTACGGTGATCATCGGCGCGCGCCGCGTCAGACGGCGATCGGCGCTGGGATCGCGGGGTGGCATTGGTAATCCAGCACGGAAAAGTCCTCGTATTGGTAATCGAACAACGTCGCCGGCTTGCGGTTCAGCCGCAGGCGCGGCAGCGGATACGGTTCCCGGCGCAACTGCTCCTCGACGCCGGCGATGTGGTTCAGGTACAGGTGGCAATCGCCGCCCGTCCAGATGAACTCGCCGGGCTCGAAGCCGCACTGCGCCGCGACCAGGTGCGTGAGCAACGCGTAGGAGGCGATGTTGAAGGGCACGCCGAGGAACGCATCGGCGCTGCGCTGATAGAGCTGGCAGGACAGCCGTCCGTTCGCGACGTAGAACTGGAACAACGCGTGACACGGCGCGAGCGCCATCGCATCCAGCTCGCCGACGTTCCACGCGCTCACGAGGATCCGCCGGGAGTCCGGGTCGGTGCGCAGCAGGTCCACCACGCGCGCGATCTGGTCCACGTGGCGACCGTCCGCGGTCGGCCAGCTGCGCCACTGGCGCCCGTAGACCGGCCCGAGATTGCCTTGCGCATCGGCCCACTCGTCCCAGATGGTGACGCCATGGTCGTGGAGGTATTGCACGTTCGTGTCGCCGCGCAGGAACCACAGCAGCTCGTGGATGATCGAGCGCAGGTGCAGCCGCTTGGTGGTCACCAGCGGAAAGCCCGCGTCGAGGTCGAACCGCAGCTGGTATCCGAACACGCTCAGCGTGCCGGTGCCGGTCCGGTCGGATTTGCGGGCGCCCGCCTGCCGGATGTGTCGCAGGAACTCGAGATACTGCCGCATCGACCGACGGCGGCTATCGGCCGTCGACCGGGACGAGATTGCCGGTCGGCGCGTTGCGCCGATACGCGTAGATCATCAGCAGCGCGCCGATCACGAACATCGGGAACGTCAACACCATCCCCATCGTGAGCCAGCCGCCGTACAGGTACCCGAGTTGCGGATCGGGCAGCCGCACCCATTCGACCGAGAACCGCGCAATGCCATAGACGATCAGGAACAGCGCGCTCGGCGCGAGGCGCGGGCGGGGCTTTTTCGTGTAATTCCACAGGATCAGGAACAGCGCGAGCCCTTCGAGCGCCGCCTCGTACAGCTGCGAGGGGTGCCGGCCGATCAGCACGCCCTGGGCATTCGGCACGCCGAACGCCCAGGGCAGATTGGTCGGTTTGCCCCACAGCTCGCCGTTGATGAAGTTGCCGAGACGGCCGGCCATCAACCCGATCCCGGGGAGCGGTGCGAGGAAATCGAACACGTCGACGGCCCTTTTCGCCTTTGCGCGAGCGAACAGGATCGCCGCGACCATCACGCCGGTGAGGCCGCCGTGGAACGACATGCCGCCGTCCCAGATCCGGAACACGTTGATCCAGTCCCGGGGCGTCGTGCCGTGTCCATAGATCACTTCATTGCCGTAGAAGATGCACCAGCCGAGACGGCCGCCGACGATCACGCCGATCGCGCAATAGAAGATCAGGTCGTCGATGTCGATCGGCTTCCAGGTCGAGCCCGGGCGGCTCGCTCGATACCGCGCGAGACCCCACGCGGCGGCGAAGCCGACGAGGTACATGATGCCGTACCAGTGCACCTGGAGCGGCCCGATGCCGTCGATGGGTCCGATCGAGAATGCGATCGGATCGATGTGCGGATAGATGATCATGGGGCGGCAGTGTACCCCACGGGGAGCGCTCCGGAGAACCGGGGCTTCAGTCGAGCGGCTCGTCGACTCGACAGAAGAACGCCTTCAGATAGCGGGTCTCCGGGATCGCCGGGTGCACCGGATGATCGGGCCCCTGCTCGCCCGACTCGAGCACCTGCAGGCGTCGGCCGCATCCCCGGGCCGCCTTCGCGATCGCCTCCTGCAGTTCGGCGGCACCGAGGTGATGCGAGCAGGAGCACGACACCAGAATGCCGTCGGGCGCGAGCACGCCGATCGCGGCCTGGTTCAGTCGGCGGTAGGCGGCCTGGGCCTTCGGGAGATCCTTCTTGCGCTTCGCGAACGCCGGCGGGTCGACGATGACCAGATCGAACCGCTCGCGGTCGGCGGCGAGCGCCGCGAGCGCCTCGAAGGCATCCCCTTTGAGGGTGCGCACCACATGGCCGTTGCGCTCGGCGTTCTCCGCGGCGAACTGCAGCGCGCTCGCCGACGCGTCGACGCACAGCACCTCCGTGGCGCCCGCGCGTGCGGCCCGCGCGCCCCACGCCCCGACGTAGCTGAACACGTCGAGAACGCGCGCGCCCGGGCGCACGTATTTCAGCAGCGCGGCGCGGTTCGCCGTCTGGTCGTAGAACCAGCCGGTCTTCTGTCCGGTGCGCAACGGCACCCGGAACTCGAGTCCGGCCTCGATCACGCGCGCCACCTCAGGGAACGCCGCGCCGGCCGACTCGACGTAGAGCGGCAAGCCTTCGAGTTCGCGCGTCGCGCCGTCGTTCCGGTAGAGCAGCGTGTCGACGCCGGGCGCTTCGAGCAGCGCGGCTTGCAGCGCGGGACGCAGTCGCTCCATCCCCGCGGTGCCGATCTGCACGACGCAGGCGGAGCCGAATCGGTCGACCACGAGCCCGGGCAGGCCGTCGGCCTCACCGTGCACCCAGCGATAGTACGGCCCCTCGTACAGGCGCTCGCGCAACGCGAGTGCGCGACGCAAGCGCCGCGAGAACCAGTCCGCGTCCGGCACGTTCGCGGTCTCGAGGAGCCGCGCGCAGATCAGGGAGCGAGGATTCACGTAGGCGAGTCCGAGCGGCCGATCGTTGTGCGCGAGGACGCGCACCAGGTCGCCGGGCGCGAAATGCGACAGCGGCGTCTGCCCGGTATCGACTTCGTTGCTGAACACCCACAGGTGACCGGCGTGCAGGCGTCGATCCTCGTTGCGCTTCAAGCGCAGGACGGGCAGTGGCGCAAGGTGTTCGATCGTGGGCATCCAGGACGATTCGGCTATAGTGGCGAGCATTCTAACCGACACGGAACCCCGCGCGATGCGCCGCAACCGGCTGCAGACGGAAACCAGCCCCTATCTGCTGCAGCACGCCGACCAACCGGTCGACTGGTTCGCGTGGAGCGACGAGGCGTTCGCGAAGGCGCTCGCCGAGGACAGGCCGGTGCTCCTGTCGGTCGGGTATTCGGCCTGCCACTGGTGCCACGTGATGGCACACGAGTCGTTCGCGGACCCCGCCATCGCCGCGGTGATGAACGCGCGGTTCGTGAGCGTGAAGGTCGATCGGGAGGAGCGGCCGGACATCGACCGAGCGTACCAGCTCGCGCTGCAGTTGATCACGCGCGCCCCGGGCGGGTGGCCCCTGACGATGTTCCTCGCGCCCGACGATCGGCGACCGTTCTTCGGCGGCACGTATTTCCCGCGCGAGCCCGGTCGCGGCGTTCCGGGCTTTCTCGACCTGCTGAACCGCGTCGCCGACTACTTCGCGATGAATCGCGCCGAGATCCGCGCACAGCGCGACGTACTCGACGCGGCGCTCGCCGCGGTACGGCCCGCGGGGCGCCCGCCCGACGCGGACCTCGACGCCGCACCGATCGCGGCCGCGCGGGCCGCGCTCGCCGAGACGTTCGACCCCGACCATGGCGGATTCGGCACGGCCCCGAAATTTCCGCATCCGGCGATGATCGAGCGCGCGCTGCGGCACTGGCGGACGACCTCGCCGTCGGACGCGCCCGACCTGCACGCGCTGTTCATGGCCGCGCTGAGCCTCACGCGAATCGCCGAAGGCGGCATTCGCGACGCGATCGGCGGCGGCTTCCACCGCTATTCGGTGGATCGCGCGTGGCGGATCCCGCACTTCGAGAAGATGCTCTACGACAATGCCGCGCTGCTCGCGCGGTACGCCGAGGCCCATGCCGCGACCGGGGACGCGCTCTACGCGCAGGTCGCCGCGCAGACCGCCGAATGGGCGTTGCGCGAGATGCGGGCGCCCGGCGGCGCGTTCCATGCGAGCCTCGACGCGGATTCCGACGGCCACGAGGGCGCGTACTACCTGTGGGATCGCGCGGCGGTCTGCGCGGCGCTCGAGCCCGGGGATTTCGTGGTGTTTGCCGCACGTTTCGGCCTGGACCGCGAGCCGAACGTCGATGGTCGCTGGCACCTGGTCGCAACCGAGTCCGTGACGCGGATCGCGGAGCGCCTGGGGCGGACCGAGGCCGACATCGAAGCGACGCTCGCGCGGGCCTGCCGAACCCTCGCGGCCGAACGTGCACACCGGACGCGACCGGCACGCGACGACAAGATCGTGACCGCGTGGAACGCGCTGATGATCAAGGGCCTCGCGATCGCCGCGCGCGTGCTGGAACGGCCCGATCTCGCGCAGGCGGCGGCGCACGCGGCGGATTTCCTCGAGGATCGACTCTGGATCGAGGGGCGCCTGCACGCCGTCCATGCCGGCGGTCGCACGCGATTCCCCGCGAATCTCGACGATCACGCATTCCTCGCCGAGGCGCTCCTCGAACTGCTGCAGACGCGCTGGCGCACCCGCGATTACGAGCGACTGATCGGACTCGCCGAGATCCTGCTCGAGCGCTTCGAGGATGCGCCGAATGGCGGGTTCTTCTACACCGCGGACGACGCGGAAGCGCCGCTCGGCCGGCTGAAGTCCTTTGGCG
The DNA here is from genome assembly GCA_021780395.1 of Pseudomonadota bacterium. Next base: position 14,982 of record JAJXYU010000094.1, on the reverse strand, counting down.
ACGACGCGACCCCGTCCGGCAACGCGGTCGCCGCCGAGACGCTGCTGCGGGTGGGCTACCTCGCCGCCGAGCCCCGCTACCTGCGGGCGGCGCGCCGCGCGATCGCCGCGGCGATGCCGTCGATGCGGGCGGATCCCGCGATGCACATGGGCATGGTGAACGCATTGGAATGCGAGCAACTCGTTCCGAAGGCCGTCGTGATCCGCGGCAGCGGCGAAGAAGCCGCACGCTGGGCACGCGAACTGCAGCGCATCTACGCTCCGGAGCGCAGCGTATTCCGGATTGCGGCGGAGGAGCCCGCGCTACCGGCGCCGTTCGCCGACAAGCGCGCCGATCAGGGGACGATCGCCTACCTGTGCATCGGTGCCACCTGCCTGGCGCCGTTTCGCGACTTCGGCGCGCTGCTGGCCGCGCTCGGCGTCCAGAACGCCCCCGCCGATCCCGGGAACTCGACCGGGCTCGCGAATCCGTCGGCTCCGACCGACGCGACGCCGAAGAAGTAGTCGTCGATCACGATCCCGGGCAGGAGCAGCCGGGTCTGATTGCCCGCCGAGCGGCGATACCGCCATTGCGGATCGGTCGTGTCACGCCACCAGACGCGGTAGCCGACGGCCGACGGCACGGCCGACCACTGCACGAGCGTGTTCGGCGTCACCGCGCCCGAGATCCGCACCATGGTCGGCGGGGGTGGCGCCCACGCGAGACTCGCGAGCGTGATCGCATTGAGGCGGGTGACCTGCGCAAGATACGGGAAGTCGACGCCCGCGAGCACGTCGCCGTACGCAATTCCGTCCGCGACGCGCACGTCCTGATGCTGACGATGGTAGTTCTCGACCGCCTCCGTGAAACGCACCGCCGGGAATCCCGCCGCGAGCATCGGGATCTGATCGCCACCGCGATCGAAGCGGTCCGTCCGGTAGATCATCCGGACGTGGAAGTTCCATAGCACACGGGGCGCGAGCCGGGCGATGTAGCGGGCAAGATTGCGCGAGGGGCTGTCCACCTCCCCGCCATTGGAGCGCACCTCGCGGATGCCGTGCGCACCGAGGCCATTCTTCATCCCTTCGGAGAACACGCGCACGTGCGTATCGTCGACGACGCCGTTCTGGCCGTGGACGTTGCCGATGATGTCGTTGTTGAGCTGCGCCTCGACGCGCCAGCCGCGCGCGATCGCGGTCGCCGCGAGGAGCTTCCCGCCATACAGGCCCTGCTCTTCGCCCGACAGCACCGCGTAGACGATCGTCGCGGGGAACCGGTAGTGCGACAGCACGCGGGCCGCTTCGAGCACCGCGGCGACGCCCGAACCGTCGTCGTCCGCGCCGGGCGCGTCGGCGGTCGCGTTCATCACGTCGGTCACACGCGAATCGAGGTGCGCGGAGATCACGACGACGCGGTCCGGGTCGCTGCGGCCGCGCTGGATCCCGAGCTCGTCGACGATGCGGGTCGGGCGCGCGAAGCGCGGGCCGGTGACCACCTGTGGCACGCTCGCGACCTCGAGACAGCCGCCGCAGGCAGCCGCGATGTGCGCGAATCGGGCCCGCACCCAGCGCCGTGCCGCGCCGATGCCGCGGGTCGCCGAGCCGGTCGCGGAGGCGCTCTGGCGCGTGCCGAAGCCGACGAGCCGCTCGAGGGACCGCCGCTCGCGCTGCGGATCGACCTGAGCGGCGATCGCCGCGAGGACCTGATCGTCGTGGGCGTTCGCGGCCGCGGCGCCAGCGGTGTCGGACGCAACGACCGGGGCCGACAGCGCCGCGAGGCTCGCGAGGGTGGCAACGAGGAACGTTCGAGCGATCGCTGTGGGGTGGTGCATCGCAGTCCTCTCCTCGTGGATCGTCTAGCCCGGTGGCGTCGAACCGCCCGACAACAGCGCGCGCAGGCGACGCCGGACCTCGCCGTGCTCGGCTTCGCTGAACGGTGGCGCCGCATTCCAGTCGAGCGCCCAGGGCTGCAGCTCGCGCGTGCTCGCCGCTTCGGTGCCGAACCGGGGAAACAGGTGGGCGTGCAGCGCGGGTTCGGCATTCCCGAACATCGCATAGTTGATGCGAATCGCGCCGGTCGCCGCGATCAGCGCATCGCCGAGCGTTGCCATGTCGTCGAGGAACGTCGCCCGCGCATCGTTCGCGAGCGCATTCAAGTGAGGCACGACCGGATCCGGCAACAACAGGCAATAGCCGGCGAACACCTGCCGCTCGCCGAGGACCGCCCAGCCCGACCGCAGCCGGGCGACGATCGCCGGATGATCGGCCGCGCGGCATCGATCGACGAGCCGGTGGATCGCGGTCGTCACGCCTCGTCGCTCCCGTCGAGCAACCGGCCCCGGTCGACGACGAGCACGGTCGCCTTCGGGAAGAAGTTGAAATCCGACGCCGACGCCCAGGTATAGGCACCCATCGATCGCCCGACGACCCGATCGCCGATCGCGAGCAAGGGCAGCGCGATGTCCTCCTCGATCACGTCGATGCTGTCGCAGGTCGGCCCCGCGAGCACCGACGGCACCCGCTGGGTGCCGCCGTTCAGCGCCTCGATCGGATAGTTCGCGTGATCGTACAGCCGGCCGCTGTAGGAACCGTACAGCCCGTCGTCCAGGTAATACCACCACCGGTCGCCGCGCTTCGCGCGGCCCATCACGGTCGACACCCCGATCGCGGACGGCGCGACGATCGTCCGGCCGGGCTCCGCGATCGCCCGCACCCCGTACGGCAGCGCCGCGAGCGCCGCGCGGATCGGCGCGCAGAACCGCTCGATCGGCATCATCGGCTCGCGGTAATCCGCGGGAAACCCGCCGCCGATGTCGAGGATCTCGAGCGCGAGGTCGTTCGCCGCCGAACGGGCGATCAGTCCGGCGCACGCCTCGATCGCCTCGACGTGCATCGCCGGATCCGGCGCCTGGGAGCCGACGTGGAACGACAGTCCGCGGACGCGCACGTCGAGCGACGCGGCGAGCCCGATCAGGTCCTCGACCTCGCCCGGATCGCAACCGAACTTGCGCGAGAGATCGCAGACCGCGCCGGGGTTGCGGAACGCGACCCGGATCAGCAGGCCGGCCTGCCCGCGGTACTTCGCGAACTTGCGCACCTCGTCCGGATTGTCGACGACGAACGTGTCGACCCCGGCCGCGAGGGCGGTGCGGATGTCACCGTCCCGCTTGATCGGATGCGTGTGGATGCAGCGCTCGGGCGCGACTTTCGCGCGGCGCACCAGGTCGACTTCGCCGTTGGTCGCGAGGTCGAACGACGCGCCTTCGTCCCTCAGCACCTCGACGACCGCGCGGTGCGGGAGCGGCTTCAGCGCGAAATGCAGCTGCACGCCGGGCAGCGCGTCCGCGAGGCGTCGATAGCGTTCGCGCAAGCGCTCGGCATCGACGATGAGCAGCGGCGAGCCGTACAGCTGCGCCAGCCGATGGATCGCATCCGGCGCGAACGGATCCCAGGACGGGTCGAACACCGTCGGCGAGTTCTCCAGCATCAGTCGGCTCCGGGTTCGATCGCGCGCCCGCCGAGACCACAGGCGCGCCGCAGGCGGTCGTTGACCGCGCTCCAGGATTCCTCCCGCGGCGGTGTCTCGACCAGGATCCGGGCGCAGCCGGCATGATCGAGCGTGCGCAAGCGGTCGTAGAGGTCGTGGGCATAGGCCCGCGCGTCGGCGGCGATCTCGAGCCAGACGACCCCCGAGGGGCGATCCGGCGGCGCCGGCGTGCGCGCGAGGACTCCGACGCGCTCGCCGCGCGCCGCGGTCGCCGCGAGGCGGGAGGCGAGCTGCGCAGCGGGAACGAGCTCGAGCGGCGTGCGTGGCGCGTAGTGCAGACTGCGATCGCCCGGCGCGCGCGGCACCTCCCCGCTGTCGACGAGTTCGCCCGCGACCGCCGCGATCTGCGAGCGGGTGATGTGCCCCGGGCGCAGCAGCCGCACGCCGTCGCCGAGACACGCGACGATCGTCGACTCGAGGCCGATCTGGGATTCGCCGCCGTCGAGCACGATCGGGACCGCGTCGCCGAACTCCTCGCGCACGTGCGCGGCTCGCGTCGGACTCAGGTGTCCGTAACGGTTCGCCGACGGCGCGGCGATGCCGCCGCCGAACGCACGCAGCAGGCGCTGCGCGACCGGATGCGACGGCACGCGGATGCCGACGCTGTCCTGGCCGCCGGTGACGACCTCGTCGACCTCGTCCGACTTCGGCAGGATCAACGTGAGCGGCCCCGGCCAGAATCGCGCCGCGAGCGCTCGCGCGGGCTCCGGCACCTCGCGCGTCCATCGCGACAACCGCCGCGGATCGTCGATGTGCACGATCACGGGATGATCGGACGGACGCCCTTTCAATGCGAAGATCTTCGCGACCGCGGCACGATCCGCGGCATTCGCGCCGAGGCCGTACACGGTCTCGGTCGGGAACGCGACGAGGCCGCCCGCGCGCAGCGTTTCAACGGCGGCGTCGATGTTCTCGGGCATCGCCGTGTTCACCGCGCGGGGATCACCCGGGCGGCCGCTGCGACGCGCGGGCACCGAGCGCATCGAGATCGATCCGACGCCAGTTTCCGTCGGCCTGGCGGATCAGTTCGTAGGCCGGCCAGTAGTGATCGTCGCGCTTCAGGGTGATCACGGCGACCTCGCCGTTCCAGGAGACGGTCTTCAGGCGCACCGACGACCGGTCCGGCTGGCCGACGACCGCGTGGATGAAGGCGTCGAGGTTCGCGACCGGGTGGCCGTCGACCTCGGTGATCCGCCGTCCCGGGAACAGGCCGTAGTGCGCGGCCGGCGATCCGAAATAGAAAAACGACACGAAGACGCCGCGGTGCGCAATGCCACGTTGTATCGCGAGCGCCCGATACGGCGCCTGCAGCGTCGCGCCCGCCCACAACAGCACCCGATCGATCCCGCGGCCCCAGAGCGCGACCGGGGCCATCGACAGCGTTCTCGCCGCGCCGTCGCGCCAGATCGTGACCTGGACTTGGGTCTTCTGTACCGCGCGCTCGACCTCCCGGAACCGATTCACGACGCGCCCGTCGATCGCGAGCAGCAGGTCGCCGGGCTGCAACTGGTTCGCCTCGGGGGATCCCGCGGCGACCCGCTGGACGACGAGGACCTGGCGCCGCTGCTGCGCATGCGCCTCGAACCGTCGTACCCACGCGTCCGTGAGGCCGAGTCTGCGGGCGTCGGCGAGCGAATCGACCCCGAATTCCGTGTCCAGCGAATGGATCGGTCGATGCTGCTCGATGTCGTGGATCATCTCCTCGACGATTCCGGCCGGGATCCCGTGATTCGCCTGCGCGATGCCCTGCGGGGTGTCGTACGCGAAACTCGACCACAGCGCCCGGACGTCGCCGCGTCGATCGGCGATCACGCCGTCGTAATCGCTCGGCGGATTCACGAGGTTCACGACTTCGATGTCGCTGTCACGGAAACGCAGGGTCCGGGACAGCGGGAACGAGAGGACGTCGAGACCCGACACCTCGGTCTCCTGCGACAGGATCCGCGAATCGCCGCGCTGGCCGACGACCCAGACGTTGTCGCCCGCCTTCAGCGGTCGGCGATCGAAGCGCGCCGCCCGCACCGGCGTATCGCCGATCAGCTTCGGATCGTAGGAAATCACCGCAAGATCGTGCAGCGGATGGATGAACACGACCTTGCCGGGCACTTCGACGGTGTTCGCGAACGTGATGCGCACGTCGCCGAGCGCGACCGGCACGGTGTTGCGGTCGGTGACGATCAATCCACGCTTCGCGTCGACGATCACGCCGGTCCCGTGATAGTGGCGCTCGGTGACGCCCGACACCGAGTACGGCATGTCGAAGTTCACCGCGACCAGCGACGGCGCCAGCCGATCGATCAACGGATTCCCGGTGCGCACGAACCGCGTGGACGCCGGACGCAGCGGCTGCGGCGCCGGACCCGGCGCGAGCCGCCGGCACACCCAGGTTCCCAATCGGTCGTCGCGGGTACAGTCGCGCGCCGGGAACCATCGCCGGTCCATCCGGATCGCCTTGAGTTCGGACGCACGCGGGTTTTGCAGGGTCACGTAGCGCACCGTCGCCCGCTGCCCGTCGGCGAGCGTCGCGAGCACGGCGGTGAATTGCGCGAGATCGTCGACCCGACGCCCGTCGAAACGGGTGATCAGGGCCGCTCGCGGAATGCCTGCGCTCGCGAACACGTAGCCAGGATCCGCGACGAAGATGCCCCGGATCGGCAGATGGAAGCTGCGGGCTTCCTGATAGGACAACGGGTTCACGACCGCGTCGCCGAACTCCACGTACTCGTCCGGTGTGATCGAATTCAGGTCGACGACCGTGAGCGTGCGCGCGAGACGCGCGCCGCCGCGCTCCACCTCGACGCGGACCGGCCGGCCGACGTGATCGTCGAGCCTCTTTTCCAGCGAGAAGAACTCGGGGATCGGCTTGCCGTCGATCGACAGCAGGATGTCGCCCGGTTGCAGGAACTGCGCCGCCTGCGAACCCGGCTGCACGTCGTGGACGACCAGCATTCCGGTCAGTTGCGGGAATTCGCGGCGGATGCGCGCTTCCGTCGTCGCGTCGAGGCCGAGTCGGTTCAGCTCGTCGTACGGCGTGTACTGGAACACGGTCTCGAGGGTGCCGCGCGGCACGGGTTCGCCCGCGTCGATGTACTTCAGCGCGCGCACCACCGCCGGCAACGGGAAATAGAAGCTGGCCGCGGTGCCGGTCGCGCCGCCCGCATTCAGCGCGACGACGCGTCCGTGGATGTCGATCACCGGAGAGCCGGAGGAGCCGCCCGACGTGCTCGACGCCGCCTGATAGTAGAACGTGTTGAAATCGTTGTACTTACCGTACCCGTAGTCCGGCGCCGCGCGGTCGAGCCGCGCGAGCGTGCCGGCGAGGATCGACAGCTGTTCGCCCGCATCGTTGCCGACGACCCGGATCTCGCGCCCGATCACCGCGCCGGCCGGGTCGAGCGGCAATTGCGCCGGTGTGATGTAGTGCAGCTTCTTCGGGTCGTAGCGGAAGATGCCGAAGTCGTGCACGGGATCGCGGTAGACCGGATACAGCGGCACTTCCTCGCGATTTTCGAAGATCGCCTGGGCGACGACCGGTCCCGGCGTCACGACGTGCCGGTTGGTGAGGATCAGGCCGCGCTTCGCGTCGATCACGAAGCCGGTGGCCTGCGCGGTCTCGTTCCATTCGGTGTCGAACGCACGCGGCACGTCGATCTGGATCGACACGACGCCCGAGGAGATCCGCGCGAGCGTCCGCGCCCACCGATCCTCGGCATCGCCGGTCGGCGCAGCGCACCCGCAGCGCGGCGCGGCATGCGCGGCGACCGCGATCGCGGCCGAGGCGGCGATCGCGAGCATCCCTGCGCGGCGCCTCACGCGTTCACCCGCCGGACCGTTTCGCCGGCCAGCCGAGCTTCACGAGTTCCGCGACGATGCGTTCCCGATGCTCGCCCTGGATCTCGATCACTCCGTCGCGCACGGTCCCGCCGGAGCCGCACAGCTTCTTAAGCTGCGCGGCGAGCGCATCGAGCTCCGCTGGCGACAACGGCAGGCCGCTGACGGTGGTCACGCCCTTCCCGGCGCGGCCCTGGGTCGCTCGCCCGACCCGCGGCCGGGGCGGTCCGGCGGCACCCGGGACGCCGCGTGGGCACACGCAATCCCGAGCGGGCCGGCGACAGTTCGAACACCGTGCGCCACCCACGCTGGACTGAAGGGGTCTGGCGTTCATCGGGCGCATTATGCCGCGTAACGGTTCGCCGTCATACCGAAACGCGGCGCGCTAGAATAGGCGGCGGGGCAAGCTCGCCCTGGATCGAACCACTCGGACATGATCGCGCGCAGACACTCCCGCAGCGTCAAAGTCGGCTCCGTGACCATCGGCAGCAGCGCCCCGATCGTCGTACAGTCGATGACCAATACCGATACCGCCGATGTCGAGGCGACCGTCGCGCAGGTGGCCCTGCTCGCCCGCGCCGGCTCGGAGATCGTCCGCGTCACGGTGAACAACGAAGCGGCCGCCGCGGCCGTACCGCGGATCCGTGAGCGGCTGGACGCGCAGGGAATCGCGGTGCCGCTGGTCGGCGACTTCCACTTCAACGGCCATCGATTGCTCAAGGCGCACCCCGCCTGCGCCGAGGCGCTCTCGAAGCTGCGGATCAATCCGGGCAACGTCGGCCGGGGCAGCAAGCGCGATCCGCAGTTCGCCGAGATGATCGAGGTCGCGTGCCGGTACGGGAAGCCGGTGCGGATCGGCGTGAACTGGGGGAGCCTCGATCAGGATCTGCTCACGCGGATGATGGACGAGAACTCGCGGCAGGCAACGCCGCGCGCAGCGCTCGACGTGATGCGCGAGGCGATCGTCGTATCGGCGCTCACGAGTGCCGAGCGGGCCGAAGCGCTGGGATTGCCCGGCGACCGGATCGTGATCAGCGCGAAGGTCAGCGGCGTGCAGGATCTGATCGTCGTGTATCGGATGCTCGCGAAGCGCTGCGATTATCCACTGCACCTCGGACTGACCGAGGCGGGAATGGGCAGCAAGGGCATCGTCGCGTCGACCGCCGGGATCGGCGTCTTGCTGCAGGACGGCATCGGCGACACGATCCGTGTGTCGCTGACCCCGGAACCCGGCGGCGATCGATCCCAGGAAGTGATCGTCGCGCAGGAGATCTTGCAGACGATGGGTTTGCGCGCGTTCACGCCGATGGTCGTCGCGTGTCCCGGCTGCGGACGCACGACGAGCACCTACTTCCAGGAGCTCGCGCAGAAGATCCAGAGCCACCTGCGGCATCGGATGCCGCAATGGCGCAAGGAGCGCGTCGGGGTCGAGGACATGACGGTCGCGGTGATGGGCTGCGTCGTCAACGGCCCGGGCGAGAGCAAGCACGCGAACATCGGCATCAGCCTCCCCGGCACGGGCGAGGTACCGGTCGCGCCGGTGTACGAAGATGGCGAGAAGACCGTGACGTTGAAAGGACAACGGATCGCCGAGGAGTTCCAGGACCTCGTCGAGCGCTACGTCGAGCGGCGTTTCGCCCGGAAGACCGGATGAGCGAGCGCGACGACGCCGTCGAACTGTCCGATCGCCGGTGCGCGCCCTGCGAAGGCGGTGTCGAACCCTTGTCGCGCGCGCATGCCGAGGCGCTGCTCGCCCGCCTGCATCGCGACTGGACCCTCGACGACGAGGCGAAGGGCATCGTCCGCTCGTTCCGGTTTCGCGACTTCTACCGGACGATGAGCTTCGTGAACGCGATCGCGCACGTCGCGAACACCGAGGATCACCACCCGGATCTCGAGGTCGGCTACGATCGGTGCAGGGTCCGCTACCGGACCCACTCGATCCGCGGCCTGTCCGTGAACGATTTCATCTGCGCGGCGAAGATCGATCGCCTGTGATGTCGTCTCGGGCGGCGATGAACGGCGGAAGATCGCCGGCCGTGCCGAGCGCCTGCGCGGCGAACCAGCGTTTCGCGAACGGTGCCCGCGCGACCAGCCCGAGCCCGGTGGAGCGTAGCGCCGCGAGCACCGGATCGGCGTTCGAGAACAACCGGTCGAACGCATCGAACCCGGCGGCCGCGGGCAGTACCTCGCTCTTGCGCCAGCGTTCGTAGCGCCGCAGCACGCGCCGATCGCCGAACGTGCGCGGATCCGCGGCGGCCTCCAGCACGGCGACCAGCGCCCCGCAATCGAGCAGCCCGAGGTTCAATCCCTGCCCGGCGAGCGGATGCACCGCGTGCGCGGCATCACCGACCAGCGCGACGCGCTCGCGAACGAACTGCTCGGCGGTGCGCAGCCGCAGCGGATAGCGGCCGAGGCCGGTGTCGAGCCGCGTCTTGCCGAGCACGCCCGCACTCGCCACCTCCAGCGCTTCGCCGAACGACGTCGGATCGAGCCCGCACAGTCGGTCGGCTTCGTCGCGGACCAGGCTCCAGACGATCGAGGAACGTCCGTCGCTGAGCGGCAGGAACGCGAGCGGTCCGGTCGGCAGGAACCGCTGCCACGCCGAGTCCTGGTGGGCGACCGAGGTCGTGACGTGCGCGATCAGCGCGTCCGACGCGTAACTGTGCCCGGCGGTGCCGATCCCGAGGCGTTGCCGTGTCGGCGACTCCGATCCGTCGGCGACCGCGACGAGCCCGGCCGACAGGTCGCGTCCGTCGCCGAGCCGAATGCGCGCCGCGGTCTCCTCGATCGACACCGCGCGCACGTCGGCCTCGACGACGACGACGCCGAGCGCGCGCGCGGCCTGCAGCGCGTGCCACTTCAGGGAGCGTCCGTCGACGATGCTGCCGAGGTCCGGTTCGCCGATCTCCGCACAATCGAACGTCAGCGATCCCGCGCCTGCGGCCGACCCGGTCGCGTCCCAGACGCACAGACGCTCGTAGGGGTTGATCCGCGAGCGCGGCAGCCGTGCCCAGACGCCGCTCGCCGCGAGCAGCCGTTGCGAGGCGCGGTTGATCGCGAAGACCCGCAGGTCCCAGTCGGCGCCGTCGCCATCGCGGGCGAGCTGCGGATCGATCAGCGCGATCCGTCCGGGCGCGCACACGCGCCTCGTGACGAGCAGCGCCGCGAGCACCGATCCGACCGGTCCCGCGCCGACGATCGCAACGTCGAACTCGAGCCTCATCGCAGCCCGACCCCGCGCGCGAGCTTCGGTACCCGGCCGAGCGCGCCGGTACTGAGCGCGGACAGCGCGCGCTTCGCCGGCGGCAGCAGGTCGAAGGCCAGCAGACCGAGATTGCGCCCCTGGCGAACGAATGGCGAGGGGTTCGCGAATACCCGCACGAGGCCGTCGGTGAACCAGGTGATCGCGCGGCGGTCGCTGCGCCGCCACGCATCGTAGCTCGCGAGGAGATCGGCCGCGCCGACGTCGCGGCGGTCCACGCCTCGCCGTTGCGCGACGAGTTCGGCGAGGGTGGCGACGTCGCGCAGACCGAGGTTGAATCCCATGCCGGCGACCGGATGCAGGCTCTGCGCGGCGTTGCCGACGATCGCGCAGCGCAGGCCGCTGGTCGCACGCGCCTGCGTGAGCGCGAGCGGATAGACGACGCGACGACCCACCTGGAGGAAGCGGCCGAGACGGAATCCGAACCGATCCTGGACCTCCCGGAGGAACTCGGCGTCGGACGCGCCGAGCATCGAGTCGACGTCGGCGCGTCGCACGGTCAGCACCAGCGTGCAGCGCCCGTCGGCGAGCGGCAACAGCGCGAGTGGGCCCGACTCGGTGAAGCGTTCGTACGCGACCTGCTCATGGTAGCGCTGCGGCAGCACGGTGGTGATGATCGCGCTCTGATCGTAGTCGCGAGTCTCCATGCCGATACCGGCCGCCTGCCGCACGACCGAGTGCGCGCCGTCGGCCGCGACCACGAGCTGCGCCTCGAGCGATGTCGGTGTGCCGTCGGCGGTCTCGACCCGCAACGCGACCGCATCGGGCTCGCAGACCACGGTGTCGAGTCGCGCGGGGCAATACACCTGCGGGGACGGTTCCCGCTGGATCGCTTGCCACAAGGCCGCGCCGAGCGCACGGTTCGGCACGACGTAGCCGAGCGCGGCGAGACCGAGTTCGCCGGAGTCGATGCGCGCGAAACCGAACCGGCCCCGATCCGAGACGTGGATCTTGCGAATCGGCATCGCCGCCGCCTCGACGTCGGCCCAGACGCCGATCGCCTCGAGGATCCGCCGGCTGCCGTTCGACAGCGCGGTCGTGCGCTCGTCGAAGCTCGGCTGTGCGGCGCCGTCGTACGGCACCGCCTCGATCACGGCGACGGACAGCTCGAGCGGCCGCAGCGCGGCCGCGAGACTCGCGCCGACCATGCCTCCGCCGACGATCGCGATATCGACTTTGCGGGTCACGATTGCACCAAGCGCTCCACGGCGTCGGGGTCCTTCTCGAGGGCCCCCGTCAGCACCTCGGGGCCCTCCGCGCCGATCCACAGGTCGTCCTCGATGCGCACCCCGACGTTCCAGAATTCCTTCGGGACCCGCGGGGACGGGCGCACGTAGATTCCCGGTTCGACCGTGATGACCATCCCAGGTTCCAGCTGGCGCCATTCGCCGTCAACCTTGTAGTCCCCGACGTCGTGAACGTCGAGGCCGAGCCAATGCCCGGTGCGGTGCCCGAAGAACTCCCGATACGCGCCTTCCTTGATCAGCCGGGCCGGACGCCCCTTCAGCAAACCGATCTCGACGAGGCCGTGCGTGATCGAGCGAACCGCGGCCTCGTGGGGGTCGTTCCAGTCGTTTCCGGGACGCGCCTTGTCGATCGCCGCCGCCTGCGCGCGCAGCACGACCTCGTACACCGCGCGCTGCGCCGCCGTGAATCGCCCGCCGACCGGAAACGTGCGCGTGACGTCGGACGCGTAGCAGTCGAATTCGCAACCGGCGTCGATCAGCAGCAGATCCCCGTCGCGCAGCACCTGGTCGTTGCTCCGGTAGTGCAGGATACAGGCGTTCGCGCCGCCGCCGATCACGGGGTGGTAGGCATGTTGGGCGTTGTGTCGCTGGAATTCGTGCGCGAGTTCCGCGGCAACCTCGTACTCGGTGACGCCCGGGCGCGCGAAGCGCATCGCGCGCCGGTGCGCACCGACCGTGATCTCGGCCGCCCGGCGCAGCGTGGCGAGTTCCGCGCGACTCTTGACCAGGCGCAGGTCGTCGATCAGATGCGACAGCGCGGCGATCTCCTGCGGCGCGCAGGTCCCATGGCGCGCTTCGACCCGCAGCGCGTTGACCCAGCCGAGGACGCGCGGATCGAATTCTTCGTTGATGCCCATCGTGTAGTGGATCTTCGGCCGCCCTTCCATCAGGCCGAAGAGGATCTCGTCGATGTCGGCGATCGGAAACGCGTCGTCCGCACCGTAACGCTCGACCGCGCCTTCCGGGCCGGCGCGCGGCCCATCCCAGTCCTCGCGTTCACGGTCGCGCTCGCGCACGAACAGCAGGTACTCGCCCTGCGCTCGACCCGGCGCGAACACCGCGACCGCGTCGGGTTCCGGAAAGCCCGTGAGGTAATGGAAATAGCTGTCCTGCCGGTAGGCATACTCGATGTCGCCGTTGCGGGTTCGCACCGGCGCGGCCGGCAGGATCGCGATCGCGTCGCGGCCGAGCGACCGCATCAAGTGCGCGCGTCGGCGGCCGAATTCCTTACGGTCCACGCCTGAATCCGCCGTGCTCAGTGCAACTTCCGGCTCGGCGAGAACACCTGCGCCCGCAGCGGATGCAACTCCTCGAACACCACCTGCGCCGCCACGCGAATGAATTCGACCAGTTCCGCGTATGCCTGCTCGTTCGCCTCGTCGCCGTCGGCATCCTCACCGCTCGCGCGGGCGATCTCGCTGAAGTCGCGGACGATTTCGCCGACGTGGCCGGACAAGGCATCGAGGTCGGCGATCCGGCCGGCGCCGAGCCCATACAGGAAGCCGGTGCACCACAGCGCCAGGGCGTTCGTCCGGCCCGTCAACGGCTGCTCGTCGTCGGGCAGCAGCGGCGCGAACGCCATCCCCTGGTCGCCGAACGCCGCCGCGGTCGCGCTGAATACCCGCTCGATCATCGCGACGTCCTCCGGCGACAGGGACGAGCGGTCCGGCAGGATCTCGTTGACCCAGTCCTCGATCCGGTACGGCGAGGTCGCGCACAATGCGCCGCACAAGGACCCGTGGGCCTCGGCGGCGTCCGCGTGACTGCCGGCGGCCGCGAGAACGTCCTCGAAGTCTTTGAACCGGATGTCCGAGATCATGCCGGCATGATACCCCATGGCCCGCGCGGCGCCCTTTGCAATGCGGTGGGCTGGGCTCTATATTCCCGTCCCATGGGCGATCCCGCAGCGAAATCCGCCGTCGAACTCGAGCTCAAGCGGCTCGAGAAGCGCTTGGACGACTTGATCACGACCGTCGGCCAGATCAAGGAGGAGAACCGTGCGTTGCGCCAGCGTCAGGAAGCGCTCACCAGCGAGCGCGCGAACCTGCTGCAGAAGAACGAGCAGGTACGCGCCCGGGTGGAAGCGATGATCGGACGGCTGAAATCGATGGAACAGCAATGAACGACGCGCCGGCCCGGGTCACGGTTCGTATCCTGGAGAAGGAATATCAGATCAGCTGCCCGCCCGAGGAGCGCGCGGCGCTGCTGGATTCTGCGGAATTCCTGAATGCACGGATGCGCGAGATCCGCGATGGCGGCAAGGTGGTCGGTCTCGACCGGATCGCCGTGATCGCGGCCTTGAACATGGCGAACGAACTGCTGCGGGTGCGGCAAAGCGACTCGCACCTGGAGACCGAGGTCGGCGGACGCTTGCGTATCCTGCGCGAGCGGGTAGAGTCGGCATTGGAGAAGGGCCAGCAGCTCGAGCTTTGAGACGCCCTTCTGCGATTGTTTCAGGTTTGGCGCCGCCTGCGGTGTTCGATGCGGATCGGGTTACCTCTCGACCCTAATTTGTAAACCCCAGGGACTTGAGTCTTGCTGGCAACATTGTGCAAGTCCGCCCCGAGCGGAAAGCCTTAATTGCCGCAGTCGGTCCCACCTGTTGCTCAGGTCGGGAGCAACGGTCCAAAACGGCACAGGCGGGTGGCGCCATCCATCCCAAGAACGCGAGATCATGAAGACCGGCAAAACGGCCTTGCGCACCGAATTGCGCGCGCGACGGCGTGCACTGTCCCCCGATGAACGCGCGACCCGCTCACGCGCGGCGGCCCGCGCGATCGCCCGATTGCATCGCTTCGCGGCGGGCTCGACGGTCGCGATCTACGTTCCGATGCACAGCGAGATCGATCCCTCGCTGCTGATCGCGAGCGCGCGCCGGCGCGGAGTCCGGCTGTTCCTGCCGGTGGTCGCGAACCAGCGCCGGCGCGCACTGCGTTTCTATCCGCTCGCCGGGCGCCTGCGCCCGGGTGCGTACGGGATCCCGGAGCCGCAGCGGTCCGGTCGGCCGCTCGGCGCGCGGTGGCTGAACCTCGTCGTCGTCCCCCTGGTCGGGATCGACCGTCATGGGCATCGACTCGGGATGGGCGGAGGGTATTACGATCGCGCGTTCGCATT
>JAJXYU010000320.1 GCA_021780395.1 Pseudomonadota bacterium | reverse complement strand
ATCGGGCCGCTCAAGCGGCGCCGGCGCGCGGGCGCGAGCGCACCGCGCCGGTGGCGACGGTCCGTGAGCCGCAGGCGAGCCGCAGGCGCAGCATGCCCGCGGCATCCTCGTCGGTCTCGAGCACGACGCGGTCCCGTGGACGAACCGGCGCCGTGAACTTGAACCAGAGGATCTCGCAGTTCCCGGCATCGACGCGGCCCTCCTCGGCCAGGCGACGCAGCGCCGCGTCCAGCAGCACGACGCCGGGCAGCATCGGGTCCCCCGGAAAGTGGCCGGCGTAGGCGGGATGGTCCGCCGCGATCCCGAGGTCGATCGGCGGCCGGCGCGGTGCCGCGGTGTCGACGCCGCTCATCGCAGGTCCGCCACGAGTGCCGCCAGCGCCTCGCGCGGGAGCTTGCCGGTCGTGTTGCGGGGCAGGTGGTCGACGAACAGCAAGGGTCGCGGCAGGAAGGCCGGATCGATCCGGTCGCGCAGTCGGTCGAGCAAATGCGCCGGATCGAGCGTCGGCGCGACGACCGCGGCGGCGAGCCGCGATATGCCGGTCTCGACGTGGGTGCCCGGCGCAGCCTCGAAGAACGCGCCGTCGATCACGCCGGGGATCGAGTTCAGCTGGTGGTCGAGGTAGGCGAACGAGCTGCGCTTGCCGGCGATCTCGACGAGGTCCTGGGTGCGGCCGTGCAATCGGAATCCGCCGTCCGGCAGCGGCTCGATCACGTCGACCAGCGGCGTGCGCCGCTCCAGGTGGCCGCCGTCGACGAACGCCCGGTCGGCCTCGAAACTCAACACCACTGCGGGCAGCAGCGTGAAACGTTCGGTCGTGGCGGTGCGTCGGACCGCGATCTGTCCAGTCTCGGTCGAGCCGTAGATCTCTTGCAGCTCGCAGCGGAAACACGCCTCGACCCGTTGCGCGAGGTCGCGGTCGAGCGGCGCCGTCGCGCAGATGACCCGATCGAGCGCGGGTGCGGCGACGTCCGCCGCGAGCAGTGCGCGCAGATGGACCGGGGTCGAGATCAGCGTCCGGGGTCGCGGGCTGGCCTCGAGCAGCGCGACGACGTCCGCGGGATAGAACGGCCGTTCGGCGACGAGCGCGTTGCCACTCTGCAGGGCGAGCAGGACGGTCGATTCGAACCCGTACATGTGTTGCGGCGGCACGGTGCCGACCAGCGCATGGGCGCGTCCGTCGGCGACTCCCAGGGGTGCGGCCCCCGCGCGAACGCAGGCCGTCACCCGTCCCCAGGTCTTCGGATGCGGCGTCGGCGCTCCGGTGGAACCGGAGGTGAACACGGTCGCGAACACCCGCGCCGCGTCGACCTGCGGTACCCGCCATTCGGCTGCGTGGTCGCGGTCCTGGTCGCGGACCACCACTTGCGGCAGATCGATCGAACAGCCCGGATCGTCGGTCACGCACCGGGTGTCCGGCGCCCACTCGAGCAGATCGCGGATCGTCTGCGGGGTGCGCGTCGACGGCAGCAACGCGGTCTTGCCGGCGACGATGCCGGCCGCGAGCGCGACCGCGAATCGATAGCGGTCCTCGCAGGCGTTCAACCAGTGTGTCGCCGCGGCGAGGCGCGGCGCGAGCCCGTGGACGTCCTGCAGGAACTCGAGCGCGGTGACCGGACGACCGCCGCGCCACGCGATGATCGAGGTCGGCGACGGGTGGGTGAACAGCGCGACGGTCGCCATCGCCGGCGTCACTCGCGCGGGCGATCGACCTTCGACGAGCCCGGGCGAGCGATCGCGGCCCGGCGACCGCCGCGGGCGACCCTCATTTCGTCCGCCGTGCCGCGACGAAGTCCGCGAGGCTGCGCAGCGACCGGAACAGCCGTTGATTCTCGGCGTCGTCCGCGCGCAGCTGGACGCCGTACTTCTTCGACAGCACCAGCGCCATCTCGAGCACGTCGATCGAATCGAGGCCGAGACCCTCGCCGTACAAAGGCGCGTCCGGGTCGATCTGATCGGCGGTCAACTCCAGGTTCAGCGATTCCACGAACAGCAACGAGATCTCGCGCAGCAAGGCGAGGTCGGCGCATGGTGTCGGGTCGCGCAGCTGCGGCGCATGGTCGGCCATGGAAGGATCGTCTGCCTCGGGGTGTCGGAAACGATCGCCATTATAATGATTCGCGACGCCGTCGCACCCGTCGCGCGGCGAGCCACGGCAGACGCAGCACGAAGCCGCCGAGCAGGCGCAGGTGCATCGCGGTCAGGCGCGCGTTGTCGCGCCAGTAGCGAAAGTGCGAAACGCCGCCGTCGGCCACCGACCAGTAGCGCACCGCAGCGTCCAGACCGATCGCCTCGACGCCCCGCCAGCGCAGGCGCACCGCCGCCTCGACGTCGAAATCGAACCGGCGCATCGAGCGGCGCGCGCGCATGATCTCGAGGAGCGGCGCGATCGGGTACACGCGGAATCCGAACAACGAGTCGTCGATGCCGCTCCACAAGGTCTCGAGGTTCGTGATCAGGTTGCTGATCCGCCGGCCGCGAACCCGCAGCATCGGCGCGCTCGCATCGAACAGCGGCCGGCCGAGCACCATCGCGTCCGGTCTCGCGGCGGACGCCGCCATGAACGCCGCAATTCGATCCGCCGGATGCTGGCCGTCGGAGTCCATCGTCAGCGCGTGCGTGAATCCCTGCGCGTGCGCCGCGCGCAGCCCGTGCAGGATCGCGGCACCCTTGCCGGCGTTTCGCGGCAGCACGAACACCCGCAGTCCGGGATCCTCGGCCGCGATCGCCGTGAGGCGCTCGGCGCTTCCGTCCGTGCTGCCGTCGACGACGACCCAGACCGGATCCCAGGCCGCCCGGGCCGCCCGTACGGTTTCATCGACCAGGATCCCGGGGTCGTAGCTCGGGATCAGCACGAGGTGCGTCGTGGACCGCGCCGCCATCGCTCAGCGCCGCTCGGCCGGCGCCGGCGCGGCCGGTTCGTGGGGCGGGGCCGATTCGACGAGCGCGGCGCGAAAGTACGCCTCGAGGTCGGCGGCGAGGCCGGCCGGATCGGCGCCGGCGCTGAACCGCCGGCCGAGCCGGGCCCGGTAATGGATTGGCAGGCGTGGCGGCCGCGTCGGTCGCCAGCGCTTGCCGAGGAATGGGGAATCGGTGTCGATCAGCAGCGTCTGAATCGGCACGCCGGCGCGTTTCGCGATCGCGCCGATGCCACCGCCCAGCGAGTTGATCGGCGCCCGCACGGTGCGCGTGCCTTCGGGGAACAGCAGCAAGTGGCCGCCGCGGCGCAGGGCCTCGACCGATTCCCGGATCATCTGCCGCGGCGAGTCGTTGCTCACGTAGCGGGCGAGGCGGGCGCCCCCGCCGAACAGCGGATTGCGACCGACGCTCGCCTTCATCACGCAGACGAGATTGGGGACACGGCCGAGGATCACCAGCGCGTCGAGCAGCGTCGGGTGGTTTGGCGCGAGGATCATCGGTGGCGCGTCGCGCAACGCGCTCAGGTCATCGACGTCGAACCGGTAGGCGCCGGCGATCGACAACAGCCACGCGTAGAACCGGAAGCCGGTCGTGATCGCGCGCCGCCCGACCATGGTCCCGATCCGTTCCGGGAGCACCGGCCACAGCAGCCACGCGCAGGTCGACCAGAGGAACGACAGGATGGCGAGGATCGCGAGCGTTGCGGCGTAGACCAGCGCCTCGTGAGCGGCGCGCAGCGGATTCGACATGAGCGGCCCGCGGTGCCGGACGGTCACCCGCGCGGCGCCAGGATCCGGAGGTCGGCCGGCGACCGCGCGTTCGCATCGTGCGGCCTCCGGGTCCCGCT
The DNA here is from genome assembly GCA_021780395.1 of Pseudomonadota bacterium. Next base: position 1,091 of record JAJXYU010000320.1, on the reverse strand, counting down.
CCTGGCGCGTTCGGCTTGCGGCATCCGCTGCGACGTCATAGATTTCCCATCTTATATGGGACCGACCGACGGCTCCAGGCGTCGCGCGGCGGCGACCGCGGTCGCCGTGATTCCCGAAAGCGGTTCAAGCATGCACATATTGATCGTCGAGGATGACCAGGTCGCGAGGGACTATCTCGCGAAGGCCTTGCGCGAAGTCGGCCACACGGTCGAGGTCGCCGCGGACGGGCTCCAGGGACTGCACCTCGCATCGTCGATCGCGCTGGATCTGGTGATCGTCGATCGGATGCTGCCGAAGCTCGACGGGCTCGCCTTGGTCCAGTCCCTGCGGGCGACGGGACGCAAGCTCCCGGTTCTGATCCTGAGCGCGCTCGGCGACGTCGACGACCGCATCACGGGCCTGCGCGCCGGCGGCGACGACTACCTCACCAAGCCCTACCACGTGTCGGAACTGCTCGCCCGGATCGACGCGCTCGCGCGTCGCGCCGAACTCGGCAGCGGCGAGGCCGCGACCAAGCTCAAGCTCGCGGATCTGGAACTCGACCGCATGACGCGGCGGGTCACGCGCGGCGGCAAGAAGATCGAGCTGACCGCGCGGGAGTTCCAGCTGCTCGAGTTCCTGATGCGCCACAGCGGCCAGGTCGTCACCCGCACGATGCTGCTCGAGGGGGTCTGGGACTATCACTTCGACCCGCAGACGAACGTGATCGACGTGCACATCAGCCGCCTGCGGCAGGCGATCGACAAGGATTTCGACAAACCCCTGCTGCATACGGTCCGCGGCGCCGGATACAGCCTCAGCGAAGAAGACTAGTGGAACAGGAACAAGGCTTCCTGGGGGTCCTCACCAGCTCGCCGTTCCGGATCGCGATAGTGTACTCGGTCGCGTTCGCGCTCGGCACCGTCGCGCTGCTCAGCGGCGTCTATTTCGCGGTGTCACGGGTCATCGACGGCAGCACCGACAACCTGATCGAGGCCGAGGTGCAGGGCTTGCGCGAGCAGTACCTCGTGCTCTCGCGCAGCGACTTCATCGACCTGGTCGAGCAGCGCTCGCATACCCAGGACGTGCGCGGCGCGGTGTACCTGATGGT
>JAJXYU010000198.1 GCA_021780395.1 Pseudomonadota bacterium | reverse complement strand
ATCTCGGATCGCGCAGCGATCTGCGCAGCGCCGGCGGCCGCCGCCGACGGTGGCGCGAGCGCGGCGCGAGCGTCCACGGCCGGCGCAGATGCCGTCGTGGCGGACGCGACGTCGTGCGTCGCCTGGGGTCCCGGCACGAGGGATTGTCCGGTCGGCACCGCAGGCGCGGTGTGCTCGGTCCGCGCCGCCGGCGGCGGCTCGATCGGTCCGGCGGAGGCAATCCCGAGCGTGGGGAATGACCGCTCGACCGCGGCTCCTCCGGGGTTGCCGATGCCGTCGATCGCCGCGATCCGCGGATCACCGACGCGTGCGCTCGATCGGCCCGTCGGCGCGGCGGACGGGGGCAGCGGCGACCCGAGCACGGCCCACGGCGGCAACCCTGGCAAGGGGTTGCCGGCCGGCGGCAACGCGATGCCGGCGGTGGCATCCGCGCGGGTGCTCGATGAATGGGTCCCCGCCACCTTGTCGTGGTGCGCGGCCTGCAGCGCCTTGGAGAAACTCGGCCGGCCGTCGCCCGATGCCGCAGAGCCGCCGGAACCGGTGGGACTCGAGTTCGACCCACCGACCGGCCGCCCGCCCGACGCCGGCGTCGACACGGTCGCCGGAGCGACGGGGGTTGGGATCGAGATTGCGGGCAGGCTCGCGGGCATGCCCGAGACGAAGCAAGTCTCGTGCCAGGCCGCACCGATCGCGAGTCGGAATCGACCGAGTGGTCGGCGCGCCGGTCCTTCAACCCTCCGGACGGGACAGGGCGATGCGCAAGGCGCTCTCGTCGCCGTCGCGCTGCTCGATCCGATCGGCGATCCGCCGTTCCTCGTGGCGGTAGCGCTCGACCGCGCGATTCAGGGACTCCGCCTCGACACGCTTCGCGCTCCACTGCGTTCGCCGCGCCTCGCAGTCGGCGCGCGCGACGCCGAGATTCTGCGCGTGCAACCGCAGCGCCTCGCTCAGCCGGTCCAGGAAGTGGTGATAGTTTCTCAGGCTCACCACGTCCATCGCCCCACCCGGCTGGGCGGCTTTGCGCACGTACTCGTCGCGATAGGCGCGCAGTTGCGCCATCTGCCGTTCGAGTTCCGCGACGCGGTGTTCGGCGTCGAGCAACGAGCGGCGTGCGGTGGTCGCGGCGTCCATCGCCAGGTCCCGCAGGGGCTCGAATCGCTTGGATTTCATCGCGAAGGCTCCGTGACTATCGCGCCGGTGCGGGCGCAGCGGCCGCGAACTGGCTCACGAGGGTTAGTAAATCGGCCTGGCTGCGTTCGAAGCCGACCGGCTCGTACATGTCCTGGCGCAGGAACTCGACGATCTTCGGCCAGCTATCGACCGCCAGATCGACCCGTGGGTCGGCACCGCGGCGGTACGCGCCGACCGCGATCAGATCGCGATTCTGCTGATACGTCGCATAGACCTGGCGGAACTTCATCGCGAGCTCGAGGCGTTCGCGCGGCGCGATCTGGTGCATCGCGCGGCTGATCGAGGACTCGACGTCGATCGCCGGGTACAGGCCACCCTCGGCGAGCCGCCGCGACAGCACGACGTGACCGTCGAGGATCGCGCGCGCCGCGTCGGCGATCGGGTCGTTGTGATCGTCGCCCTCGACGAGCACCGTGTAGAAAGCGGTGATCGATCCGTCCCCGCGGTCGCTGGTGCCGGCCCGCTCGACCAGCTCGGGCAGGCGCGCGAACACCGACGGGGGATAGCCCTTGGTCGCCGGGGGCTCGCCGATCGCGAGCGCGATCTCGCGCTGCGCTTGCGCGAAGCGCGTGAGCGAGTCGATCAACAGCAGCACCTTGAGCCCGCGATCGCGGAAGTACTCGGCGATCGCGGTCGCGAGCCAGGCCCCGTGCAGGCGCATCAACGGCGGATTGTCGGCCGGCGTCGCGACCACGACCGCACGGCGCAAGCCCTCCGGCCCGAGTGTCGTTCCGACGAAATCCTGCACCTCTCGACCCCGCTCGCCGATCAGTCCGACGACGGTGACGTCCGCCTGCGTATAGCGGGTCATCATCCCGAGCAGCACCGACTTGCCGACGCCGGACCCGGCGAACAGGCCGATCCGCTGGCCGCCACCGACCGTGAGCAACGCGTTGATCGAACGAATGCCGACGTCGAGCGGATCGCGGATCGCACGGCGCTTCAAGGGATTCAACGGCTCGCGTCCGAGCGGTATCCGCTCCGAGCAGCGCAATTCGCCGAGATCGTCGAGCGGTCGGCCGGAGCCGTCGAGGACGCGCCCGAGCAAGCCGTCGCCGACCGGCACCGACGCGGCATCGCGCTTCGGAACGACCCGCGCACCCGGCTTGAGTCCGCGCATCTCGCCGGTCGGCATCAAGTAGAGCTTGTCGCCGGAGAACCCGACGACCTCGGCCTCGATCTGTCGCCCGCCGCCGGTATCGACGAGGCACCGGCCGCCGACCGCGGCCTCGCAACCGACCGCCTCGAGCGTCATGCCGACCACGCGATTCAGCGTCCCCTCGACTACCATCTCGCCGAGCCCCTCGAGCTGCTCGCGCGCGCTCGCGAGGCGTGACGCCCAGCGATCGGCACGCTGCGCGCCGGGCGCCGGCGCGCTCATCCGGCCGCCTCCCGCCCGGTCACCGGTTGCCGGTCCGTCCCGAGCAGCTCGCTCAGGATCGCCCCGATCCTCGATTCGAGGCGCGCGTCGATCCTCGAGGTGGACGTGACCACCTCGCAGCCGCCGCGGGTCATCACCGGATCCTCGACGATCGTCCACGCACGCTCCCGTTCGGTCGGCGCGAGGTTCGCCCGGACCACGGCCGCGTCCTCGGGATGCAACTTGACGCGGACCTCTCGGGACGCGACCGGGAGCGCCGCGATCGCATCGCGGATGATGCCGATGATCTGGGTCGGATCGGTCTTCAGCTCGCGCCTCACGATCTGACGCGCGAGCGCGAGGGCGAGCGCGAGCAGCTCGCGTTCGACCGCTTCGTCGAGGGTCGAGAACGGCCGCGCGAGACCCTGCAGCAGGCCGTCGAGACGCTCGACCTCGACGCGCGCCGCGGCGCGGCCCGCCTCCCGCCCCTCGGCGAGGCCTTGATCGAAGGCCTCGCGATAGGCTTCGGCCTGCAGGTCCGCGAGGCCGCCGACGGTCACGACCGCGCGCGGCGGCGCGTCGATCGAGGGCGGCGACCAGGGTCGTGCCTCACCCGCGGCACGGGCGGCGCCCGCCTCAGACATACTCGCCCGCATCCCGGCCGCCGATGCTGATCGTGCCTTCCTCCGCGAGCCGCTGCGCGATCGCGACGATCTCCTTCTGTGCGGCCTCGACTTCGATCAGCTTCACCGGCCCTTGCGCTTCCATGTCGTCTCGCAGGATCTCGCCGGCGCGCTTCGACATGTTGCGCAGGATCTTCTCGAAGACCTCGGGCTCCGCGCCGCGCAGCGCGATCGCGAGCTTGTCGGACGCCACCTCGCGCAGCACGGACTGGATGCCGCGATCATCGACACCGACCAGGTCGTCGAACACGAACAGCAGGTCGCGGATCTGCTGATGCATCTCGCCGTCCGCCTGCTCGATGCGACCGAGCTCCTCGCTGCTGCCCTCCCGGGGCATCGCGTTCAGGATGTCCGCGACCTTGCGCGCACCGCCGATCCGCCGCATCACCGGCGGTTGCTCGGCACCCGCGCGCTTCTCGACGATCTGGTCGAGTTCGGTCAGCGCCGATTGCGCGACCTCCCCGAGGGTCGCGATCCGCATCAGGATCTCGGTCCGCGGCTGCTCGCCGAGCAGCGGCAGGATCGCCGCCGCCTGCTCCGGCTCGAGATGCGCGAGCACGATCGCGCCGATCTGCGGATGCTCGGCGCCGATGATCCGCGCGACGGCCTTCGCCTCCATCCACTTCAGCGCTTCGATCCCCTGGCCGGGGCGACCGCTCGACACCCGGTCGATCAGCAGATCCGCCCTCTGCTTGCCGACCGCCTGGGTGAGCACGCGCCGAACGTACTCGGTCGAGCCGGCCGCGACGTTCGCCTGGCCGTCGACGACGCCGATGAAGCGATCGAGTACCGTGGTCATCTGCTCGCGCGTGACCTCCTTGAGCTCGGCCATCGCGACGCCGAGCTTCTGCACCTCGCTCGCGTCGAGCTGCTTCAGCAAATTCGCCGCGTCCTGCTCGCCGAGACTCATCAACAGGATCGCCGCCCGCTGCGTGCCCTGCAGGCCTTCGCCGCCGTTAGCCATCGGCGACCCACTCCTTCACGATCTGCGCGGCCTTCTTCGGATCCTGGATCACGAGCGACCGGGCGGCGGCGACCTGCTGCTCGAAGCTCGGGGTGAGCTTGATCGGCGGGCTGGTCGCGCCGGCGGACAAGGTCAGCTTGTCGCCACCGAGATCGCGATCGAGGGCGGCCCGCGCCGGCGCCTTGGTCAGCGACCTCATCAGCGGCCGCAACACCAGGAAGGCGACCAGCAGCACGAGCGCCGCGCCGACGATCTGCTTCGCGAGCTGCTGCACCCAGGGTCGTTCCCAGAGCGGCGCGGCCGGGATCGGCGGCAGCGGCCGATCGGTGCGGAAGCTCTGGTTGATCACGCTGATCCGGTCGCCGCGGCTCGGCTGCAGGCCGATCGCATCGCTCACGAGCTTGGTGAAGCGCTGGAGGTCCTGCGCCGACATCGGCCGCGTGGCCACCTTGCCGTCGGGCCCGGTCTTCTGCCAGTTGTCGAGCAGGACGCCGACGCTCAGTCGCTTGACCACGCCGAGCGGATGCTTCGTGTACGAGAGCGTACGGTCGATCTCGTAATTGCGGATGCTGCTCGAGGAGCTCGTGATCGGCTGCGCGGTCGCCGACGCGGCGCTGGCCGCGGTCGCCGCGGCGCCGTTCGGGCCGGCGGCCGGGTTCGCCG
>JAJXYU010000063.1 GCA_021780395.1 Pseudomonadota bacterium | reverse complement strand
CTCGAGGCCGGCATTCCGCCCGGCGTGTTCAACGTGGTCACCGGGGGACCGGCGGTCGGCGAGGCGATCGGCCGGCACTTGGACATCGACGTCGTCGGGTTCACCGGGTCGACCGAGGTCGGGAAGCTCTTCCTGCGCTACTCGTCCGAGTCGAACATGAAGCCGGTGTGGACCGAGTGCGGTGGCAAGAGCCCGAACATCGTGTTCGCGGACGCCCCGAACCTCGCGGAGGCGGCCCAGGAGTCCGCGCTCGCGATCTTCCTGAACACCGGGCAGATCTGCGCGGCCGGCTCGCGCCTGATCGTCGAGGAGTCGGTGAAGGATCAGGTGCTCGAGATCGTCTCCGCGGTCGGCAAGAGCCTGAAGCCGTCGGATCCGCTGAAGGCGGACACGATGCTCGGGCCGATCGCGAAAGCCTCGCAGCTCGAGCGCGTACTCTCGTACATCTCGATCGGTCGCGAGGAAGGCGCGCAATTGCGCCTCGGCGGCTTGCGCGCGAACGAGGCCTCCGGTGGCTTCTACGTGGAGCCGACGGTGTTCGACCGGGTCGACAACTCGATGCGGATCGCGCAGGAAGAGATCTTCGGACCGGTGCTCTCGACGATCACGTTCAAGACGCCGGAGGAGGCGGTCGCGCTCGCGAACCAGACGACCTACGGCCTCGCGAGCGCGATCTGGACCCGCGATCTCAGCAAGGCGCACAAGGTCTCGCGCGCGATCCGCGCGGGAAGCGTCGCGGTGAACTGCTATGCGGCCGACGCGCACGATGTGACCGTGCCGTTCGGCGGCTACAAGCAGTCGGGCTTCGGCCGAGACAAGTCGCTCCATGCGCTCGACAAGTACGTGCAGTTGAAGACGACCTGGATGAAGCTCTAGGCCGTTGGCGACCGCCGACGCGCCGCGAACGGCGCGAACGGGTCGGGACTTCGTGCCCTACCCGTTCGTGCCCGAGCGATTCTCCGCCGGGTTGCCGCCGCTGCGCGACGGCGTCGACCGGGTGCGTCATCGGGTCGCGATCGTGGGTGCGGGCCCCGTCGGCTACTGTGTCGCGATCGGGCTCGCGGTCCACGGCATCTCGTCGGTCCTGATCGAGGCGGACGATTCGGTCTGCGCGGGCAGCCGCGCGATCTGCATTTCCCGGCGCAGTCTCGAGATCCTCGACCGGCTCGGCGCCCTGCCCGGCTTCCTCGCGACCGGCTTGCCGTGGACCGGCGGGCGCAGCTTCTACCGGGACCGTGAGGTGCTGCGCTTCGCGATGCCGAACGACGCGAACCAGCGGCTGCCGCCGATGCTGAACCTTGCGCAGTACCACATCGAGCAGATCCTGCTCGACCGGGTCCGGGAGCTCGCCGATCGGATCGACCTGCGGTGGCAGACCCGGCTCACCGCGCTCGAACCCCGGGCCGACGGCGTTCGGGCGCGACTCGCGACGCCGCTCGGCGATTACGCGCTCGAGGCCGACTGGGTGGTCGCCGCCGATGGCGGCCGGAGCACGGTGCGCGAATCGCTCGGACTCGCGCTTGCCGGGACCAGTTACGAAGGTCGGTACGTGATCGTCGACGTCGCGATGCCGAGCGACCGGCCGACCGAGCGGCTCGCGTTCTTCGATCCGCCGTGCAATCCGGGCTCCACGGTGCTCGTGCACAAGCAGCCGCAGGACGTGTGGCGGATCGACTATCAGTTGCGCCGTGACGAGGACGCCGAGGCGGCGGTGCGACCCGAGAACGTGCTCCCGCGGGTCGAGAGCCTGCTCGCGATGATCGGCGAGACCGCGGACTGGGCGCCGATCTGGATCTCGTTGTACCGCGCGAACGCGCTCACGCTGGAGCGCTATCGCCACGGGCGCGTGCTGTTCGCCGGCGATGCGGCCCACCTGGTCCCGATCTTCGGGGTTCGCGGTGCGAACTCCGGGATCGACGACGCCGACAATCTCGCGTGGAAACTTGCGGCGGTGTTGCACGGGCACGCGAGCGAACGGCTGCTCGACACTTATTCCGAAGAGCGCGTCGCCGCGGCAAAGGAGAACCTCGGGTACGGCGCGAAGAGCACGGAGTTCATGGCGCCGCCGTCGTTCGCGTTCGAGTGGATGCGCACCGCGGTGCTGGGCCTTGCGGTGCGCCACGAGTCGGTGCGCTCGCTGATCAATCCGCGCCAGACCTCGCCGATCGCTTATACGGATTCTTCGCTGAGCCGCGCGGCCGAATCGTCGCCGGAGTTCGAGACCGGCCCCGCACCCGGCAGCGTGCTCGTGGAAGCCCCGTTGGGAACCCCCGCGCCGGCCGCGCGCGGGACCGAGGCACCCGCGGCGTACCTGACTCAAGTGCTCGGCGATCATTTCACGCTGCTGCATTTCGCACCGGACGGTGTGCTGCCCGCGGATCTCGCGGGGATCGAGGCCGGGATGCGAGCCTGCGGGATCCGGTGGCGCACGGTGGTGCTCGGCGCGGGGACGGACGAGGCGGCCGCGGCGCTGCGGGCCTTGTATGGGGCCATGCACGGCGCGAGCTATCTGGTGCGGCCCGACGGGCACGTGCTCGCGCGCTGGCGACGGTGCGCCGCGGACGACGTGCGGCGCGCGCTCGCGGGCGTGCTCGATCGCGTGGCTCTGCGGATCGGTGACGGATGAACGCCGACGAGCTCGATGCGCTCTACACGGCGCTGTGTCGCGCGATGACCTCGGTCGGCGAGGCGCAGGCGCCAATCCTGCTCGCGCGCTTCGCGCTGCTCGCGATCGTCGAGATCGCCGATGCGGATCGATTGCGGCAACTGATTGCGGCGGCGGCGGAGGATCTCCCCGACGCGAGTGGTCGAGGGCACACATGATGGGGAAGCGACGAATGCGCGCGTGGGTGAGAGTCGGGCTCGTGGGGCTGATCGGCGTCGCGGGCAGTGCGGTCGCCTCGCACGGCGACTGGCCGACGGTCGGCGGCGGCGGTGCCGGCGCGCATTATTCGCCTCTCGCGGGGATCGATGCGCGCACCGTCGACCGCGTCGGGTTCGCGTGGCAGTTCCGGCTCCCGACCACGCGCGGCCTCGAGGCGACGCCGGTGGTCGTCAACGGCGTGATGTACGTCAGCGGCAACTGGGGCACGGTCTACGCGCTCGACGCCGCAACCGGACGCGAACGCTGGGCGTTCGATCCGCACGTCGACGGGCAGTGGGGCCGGTCGGCGTGTTGCGACGTGGTCAATCGGGGCGTCGCGGTCGCGGACGGCGTCGTCTACGTCGCCTCGCTCGACGGCAAGCTGCATGCGCTCGCCGCGGCGACCGGCAAACCGCTGTGGACCGCGGACGTGCTGCCGGTCCGCGGCCGGGCCGCGTTCGAATACTCGATCACGGGAGCGCCGGTGGTCGCCGGACGGCTGGTCGTGATCGGCAGCGGGGGTGCGGATTTCCACGGCGCGCGCGGCTTCGTCGCGGCGTTCGACCGGCGGACCGGGCGCTTGCAGTGGCGCTTCTACACCGTGCCGCGGGATCCGGCGCTGGGTCCGCAGGACCAGGCGCACCTCGACGCCGCGGTCGGCACCTGGAGTCGGCACACCGACTGGAAGGACGGCGGCGGCGGCACCGTCTGGGACGGGATCGCGTACGACCGGGCCCTTGATCTCGTCTACGTCGGGACCGCGAACCCCTCACCCTACGTGATCGGCAAGGACGAACGCGCCGGCGATGCGCTGTACGCGGCGTCGATCATCGCGATCCACGCGAACACCGGCAAGCTCGCCTGGTATTACCAGGAGGTGCCGGGGGATGGCTGGGACTACGACGCGACCCAGGACCTGATCCTCGCGCGGCTGCCGATCGGTGGACGCGAGCGCAAGGTGCTGATCCAGGCGGCGAAGGACGGCTTTCTGTACGTGCTCGATCGTAAGACGGGGCACTTGCTGTCGGCCCACCCGTTCGCGTTCGAGAACTGGGCGCGCGGGATCGATCCGAAGACCGGGCGACCGATCCGCAACCCGGCGGCCGATTACGATACCGGCCCGAAGCTCGTGTTCCCGGGCATGACCGGCGCGCACAGCTGGCAGGCGATGGCGTACGACCCGGCGACCCGGCGGGTGTACCTCCCGGTGATCGACGCGCCGATGGTCTATATCCGGACCGCGCATCGTGCCGCCGGACTGATCCAGGGGAGCTTCGAAGTCGCCGGCGTCTTTCCGAAGGACTACGACCCGGGCGCGATGCGCAGCCTGTTCGGACCGCTGCCCTCGCTGGCGCAGCTCGCGCGTCAGGCCGGACACCCCGTCGTCGAGCGCGGGGTGCTGCGCGCGATCGATCCGGTGACTGGGCGCTGGGTCTGGAGCGCGCCGGGGAGCAACCTCTGGGACGGCGGCGTGCTCGCGACCGCGGGCGGACTCGTCGTGCGCGGCGACGTCGCCGGGCGACTGAACTTCTATGCGGCGGGCACCGGGCGCCTGCTGCGACGGATCGAGACCGGCAGCTCGATCATCGCGGCACCGATGACCTATCGCGTGCACGGGGTGCAGTACGTCGCGGTGATGGCCGGCTACGGCGGCGGCACGCTCGCGGATCCTTTTCCAAGCGACAGCGCGGCCCGCCGGTACGGGAACGCCGGGCGGCTGCTCGCGTTCAAGCTCGGCGGCGGCACCGTGCCGATGCCCGCTCCGCTCGTGCCCTCCCCGTTCCCGCGACCGCCGCCGCGCCGCGGCACCGCGGCCGAGATCCACGAAGGCGCGGTGCTCTACGATCGCTATTGCGCGCGCTGCCACGTGTTCGGCCAGGGCGTGCTGCCGGACCTGCGTCGCGTCTCGGGCGCGACGCTCGACGACTTCGATCGGATCGTGCGGGGCGGCGCGCTGCGGCCGCTCGGGATGGCGCGCTGGAACGACGTGCTGAATCGGCACCAGACCGATGCGATCCA
>JAJXYU010000141.1 GCA_021780395.1 Pseudomonadota bacterium | reverse complement strand
AGCACACGCTCGGCCGCCTCGCGCGCCTCGCGCTCCTGGCGCTGGTCGCGGCTCGCCTTGACGACACCGCAGAGCACGTCGTGCGTGAGCTCCACCCGACGCACGTCGAGCCGTTCCTCGATCCGCAGCAATCGACGGTTGACCAACGTCGCGAGCGCCGCCGGGGAGGCGCCGACCGCCTGGAACCGCTTCAGCAGCCGCTCCTCGGCCACGTTCTCGCGGAAGCCCGAATCCGTCAGCAGTTCATCCTCGATGACTCGCCTGACGCCGGCGGGCTGATCGGCAAGAGAGCGTTCGTAGAAGTTGACGAGGATGCTCTCGTGCGAGCCGGCGAGGAGGTCCAGGGAGATCTCCTCCCGCCCCTGCGCGAGTCGCGCATCGTTCAACTCGCGACAGATCAGTGACAGCAGCGACGGCTCGACCGCCGCGTCGGCGCGCCCCGAACCGCCGGCGACGAAGCGCACGATGGCCTCCGCGCTTTGCTCCGAGACCAATCGACCGCCGGGTCGCCGCACCGCCTCGAGCGCCTGCGTGGTCGTCATCGGCGCCAGGCGCACGCGATTCTGCAGCAAACTCGGCATCGCCGATCGCAGGCTCTCGAGGGATGCGAGGTAGTCCTCGCGCAGCGCGATCAGCACCCGGTAATCGCTGCGAGCGAAATCGAACCGCTCGGCGGCGCTGTCGTCCTCGTCGAGTCGCGCCTCGACGGCCTTCGGCGCTCGGTTCTCCACCAGGTCGCCGAGTTCCTCGATGAAGCTCGCCGCACGCGCGCGACCGAAATCGTCGCCTTGCGCCAGCGTGAAGATCTCCTCGAACTGATCGAAGATCAGCAGTGGGAGCAGCGGAGCGCCGGCGGCATCGCGAAGCACGTCGTCGCGGTGATGCAGGAACTCCCAGAGCGTCTCCCCGGTGGCGGCGACTCCCGCCTGTGTCCATTCACCCGAGACGCTTGCGGCACGCTGGATCGCGGCCTTGATCTGCTCGGCGGGCGGAGGACTCTCACGGCCGTAGGCGATGCGCACGTACACCGGACAGTAGCCGTGCTGGCGCAGTTTCGGGAGCAGGCCGGCTCGCAGGATCGAGGTCTTGCCGAGCCCCGACTTGCCGAAGAGCACCGTGAGGAGCTTGCGCTGCACGCGCCGGGCGAGTTCGGCAACCTCATCCTCGCGGCCGAAGAAGAACCCGCGTGTCTCCTCGGTGAATGAGACGAGGCCGAGATAGGGGTTGCGCGCGTCGACGGGCGCCGGCGATTCCGAGCCGGTCGCGGCGTCCGCGGCCTCGAGGGTGGCGCTCACCCGCGGCGCGCCCGCGCGAGCTCCGCCAGCCGGCGGGCGAATTCGGGAGTGACCTCGCCGCCTTCGAGATGCGCGAAGTGCAGCGCCCGGAAGCGCTCGGGGACGAGCGCGCCGACGGGGTTCGTGGAGTCGACGGTCACCGGCAGGATGAACAGCGCACCATCGGCCATGTTGCGCGTGCGATCGAGCGCATAGCTCCACTCACGGCGGAAATACGCCTCGAGGCGCCGCTCGGTGTTCTGCGAGATCACCGCGATGAAGTACGAGCAGCGGGCGATGTTGCGCTGGACCTTGCGGTCGTAGTCATCGCCGCTTTCCAGGCGCTCGAGATCGAACCAGGTGGTGATGCCCGCGGCTTCGAGTCCCTCCTTGATCCGCTTCACCGCCGGCAGGTCCTCGCGCGCATAACTGATGAATACCGCGTTCTCGGGCATTTCCCGCGCCGGGGGCAGGAAACGGGCCGGATCGGCGCCGTCGTCCGCGGGCTTGTGACGCGCCTGCCAGCGGCCGTGGAGCTCCGCGACGAAACGCTCCGCCCCACGATAGATGCGCGTGTGCACGCTCACCTGTTGCAGAAAGCTCACCAGCCGCGGCTCCTCGCCGAGCAGATCATCGGCCAGGACCTCGCCGACGTCGCGCGGAGCCGAGAGCCGCTGCCGCTTCGCGATGCGCAGGAACAGCCGTGCGACCCAGTTGCTGAGGGAGCCGCCGATCACGAGCAGGTGACTGTGCTCGAGCTCGTAGAAGAGCCGCTCGGGGACCAGATGCTCGTTCTGCAGCGCGCACAGATACTCGAGCAGATCCTCGTCCGAGACGACGTAGGTCGGGGATGCCGAGATCTTGCCGAAGAGGTGATACACCGTCGGCCGGGTGAGGCGCTCACGCTCGGCCGGCAGGTCCGTGACGCGATTGGGAGAATAGGAAATCGACTCCGTCGATTGTGCGCCGTCGAAACGGACGAGATTGATCGCGGTTTCGAGCAACGAGTCGAAGGTGGTGGAAACGAACAGATCGAAGTCGGTGATCGCCGCGAGCTGCCGAAGCGCCGCCGGCGGTTCGGCGTCGAGGTCCTTCAACACCCCGCGCAGCCGCACATAGGCTTCTTCGCGGCGCCCCCGATGACTGAGAAACAGGCACACCACGTCGTTCAACGAGTAGCGTTCGGGAAGCTCGCGCGGATCGACATTCAGGCGCGCGGCCAGTCGCTCGGCGAGCACGTCATAGAGCAGGCGGGACTGATCGCCGCATGCGACGGACAGCAACTCCGGCCCGACGATCGGGATGACCCGGCGCTCCTCGATGAAGCTCAGGAGGTCCTCCCATGCGTTCTCATCGAGTGCCGCCTCGGGCGGCATCTGGGCGGCGACGTTGCTCATCGGCGGCGGCATGGCCTTGTCGTTATCCGCGGCATGCTACGCCGAGGCTCGCGCCTGCGTCCAACTCGCGCCGTCGTCCAATGGGAACGACGCGGACGTCGGGGTCGATGGGTCGTCGCGAGAAACCGTCGGGATTCTTTACAACTGTCTGCGGCATGCCGGCCCCGGGATGTTCAAGTTATTGATAATCATTACATACTCTTGGGTGGCGCCTTTTTTGCATGGCGATATCTGGGCGTCAACGCACCTCGGACCTAAGGACCATACCATGCAAAACCGCATCGCCATCGTCGCACTGGGCACGGTAATCGCCAGCGCGATGATCGCCGGCACCGCTTCGGCCACCGCCATCGGCACGGGTCCGGTCGAGGTGTTTCTGCAAAGCGGCACGGTTACCGCCATGGTCACGGGCAACACCCCGAGCACCGGTTCCCCGTCCATCGCGATGTATCAAAATCTGAATCTGAATGGGTGGACGGTCGGCGTGACCGCAATCAGCTATGCACCGACGCTCAACACCACGGCCGGCATCGACGTGGGTGGCATCGCCTCGACGTGCGTGACCGCCTCGAGCGAATGTTCGAGCAATCCTCTGTTGATCGCCGTCAGTGCCCCAGGCTTCAACCAGGTGATCGGCGCGAACGGCTTCCTGCTCCAGTATGGCGGCACGGTCAACGGCGGCGCGTTGTCCACCTCCGCCTGGTGGGATACCAGCCAGAGCTATTTCTGCAATCCGAGCAATTCGAGCGATCCGGGGAATCCCGCAACGAACTGCGGCTCGAGCAATCTCATCGGCACGCTGGCCCTTGGCAGCGGCAGCACCGGGGCCACGCTCACCGGCGGCCCGGATCCGATCCGGTCTTATTCGCTGACCGTCAGCGACTCGCTCGGGGTGAACGGCTCGCTGGATCCGTTCTACAGTTTCGACACCAGTGTCGTCCAGGCGGTACCCGAGCCGGGTACGCTCGCGCTGTTCGGTACAGGACTCTTCGGCTGCCTGATGCTCGAGCGTCGGCGGCGCGCACGCCAAGGCTGAGGTTCAGCGGGAACGGATCGTCCCGGGCCGATCGGCCCGGGAGCCTGGTCGCGGGACGAGCGGCGACCGGGTAGCGGTCATCATCGATGCAGCTCCCGTGCGAAGTAACCGGCCATGATCTCGTCGGCCTCCTGAGTTTCCGGCAGGCCGGGATGGTTCCAGAACGCGTGAGGCAGACCCTCGAAGACCACCAGCCTGGCATCCACGCCGGCGCGCAGGAACGCCCGGTGCAGGATCGTCGTACCGCTGAGCAGCATGTCCCGCTCGCTCGTGATGAACAAGGTCGGCGGAAAGCCCTTCAGGTTCGCATACAAAGGCGATAGCACCGGGTCCTTGAGATTCTCCGGGGCCCCCGGAATGCGTATGCCTCCGCCCGGGTTCGTCGACGAGGTCGGCAAGCCCACCGGCCCTTTCAGGCCGAAGAGTCCGAATATCGCCTGCGAATCACCGGCCTGGCTGAAATCCCCCCAACCGGAGAACACCCCCAAGCACCCCGGCAGCGGCAAGCGCAACTGCCGGAGACGAACCGCGACCTCCGGCGTCAATATCGCGCCGGCCGACGTGCCGTATGTGCAGATCTTCGACGCGGCGTAGGTCCGAAGCAGTTGCTGGTACACCGCGATCGCATCATCGATCTGCGCGGGATACGGGTGCTCCGGCAACAATCGATACAAAACCGCGACGACCTTGACCTTGGCGAGATTCGCGATCGGAATGGTCTCGGTCAGCGACCCCGAGTCCGAATCGAACCCCCCGCCGTGCAAGTTCATCAGCACCAAACCCCGGTGTTGCGCCGGCATCGCCAACGGCGTGATCACGCGCACCGGAACCCCGCCGAGAACGCCGCGGGCGATGTTGACCGGATACATCGCCCGAAATTTCGCGGCGCGCTCGGCCTGCCATACGTCGGTTTTCGCGCGCCGCTGCGCCAGGGTCATCGCGCGCAGATCCGGAACGGGCCGCGCCAGAAACGCCCTCGCCTGCGGACTGATCGTGGTCGGAACGGGAACCACGCGGGTGATGTGCGCGGTACCGTTGGAATCGACGTAGCTGGAGTCGGTCTGCGGAACAGACGCGGGAAGAACCTTGGATTGCGCGAGCGACGCCGACACCGACATCGCCGCGGCCAGAAATCCCACGCTGAAACGGGCCGCATTCCGCGAAAAGCGCAAACTCGTGTGGTGCTGCATCACATC
>JAJXYU010000235.1 GCA_021780395.1 Pseudomonadota bacterium | reverse complement strand
ACATCTACAAGATCCCGCTGCTGCTGCACGAGCAGCGCCTCGACGAGATCGTCGTCGACAAGTTCGGGCTCGACGCGCCGCCGTCGGACCTCGCCGACTGGCGCGCGGTGGTCGCCGCGAAGCAGAACTGCGAGGCGGTCGTCGACGTCGGCATGGTCGGCAAGTACGTGCAGATCCGCGACTCGTACATCTCGCTGAACGAGGCGTTGATGCACGCGGGCATCAAGACCCGCACCCGCGTGAACATCCACTACTTCGAGTCGCAGGACATCGAGCGCTCGGGCACCGCGGCGCTGGAAAAGATGGACGCGATCCTGGTCCCCGGCGGCTTCGGCGACCGCGGGATCGAAGGCAAGATCGAGGCGATCCGCTTCGCGCGCGAGCGCCACGTGCCGTACCTCGGGATCTGCCTCGGGATGCAGCTCGCGATCGTCGAGTACGCGCGCGACGTGCTCGGCTTGAAGGGCGCGAACAGCACCGAGTTCGACCGCGCGACCGAGCACCCGGTGATCGCGCTGATCAGCGAGTGGCAGGACCTCGCGCGCGGCCAGCAGCAGCGCGACGAGCGCTCGGCCCTCGGCGGCAGCATGCGCCTCGGCGCGCAGGAGGCGCGGCTCACGCCCGGCTCGCTCGCGCATGCGGTGTACGGCAAGGAGTCGATCTTCGAGCGCCACCGCCACCGCTACGAGTTCAACAACCACTACCTCGACGCGATGAGCGCCGCCGGCCTGCGGTTCTCGGGGTTCTCGGTCGACGGCCTGGTCGAGTTCGTCGAACTGCCCGGGCATCCGTGGTTCGTCGCGAGCCAGTTCCACCCCGAGTTCACCTCGACGCCGCGCGACGGGCACCCGTTGTTCAGCGGTTTCATCCGCGCCGCGCGCGAGCACCGGGCGAGCCTGCGTCCCGGCCGCGCGACCGCATGAGGCTCGCGTCCCACGAGATCGGCGCCGACCGGCCGCTGTTCCTGATCGCCGGGCCCTGCGTGATCGAGAGCGAACAGCTGGTGCTCGACGTCGCCGGCAGCTTGCGCGAGACGACCGCGGCGCTCGGCATGCCGTTCGTGTTCAAGGCCTCGTTCGACAAGGCGAACCGCTCCTCGCGCACGAGCTTCCGCGGCCCGGGGCTCGAGCGCGGGCTGCGCGCGCTCGAACGGGTGCGTCGCGAGATCGGCGTCCCGGTGCTCACCGACGTGCACGAGGACACACCGCTCGCGGAGGTCGCGAGCGTGGTCGACGTGCTGCAGACCCCGGCGTTCCTGTGCCGGCAGACCAACTTCATCGTCGCGGTCGCCTCGCAGGGCCGGCCGGTGAACG
The DNA here is from genome assembly GCA_021780395.1 of Pseudomonadota bacterium. Next base: position 3,622 of record JAJXYU010000235.1, on the reverse strand, counting down.
TGAAGAAGGGCCAGTTCCTCTCGCCGTGGGAGATGCGCAACGTCGTCGACAAGGCCCGTTCGACCGGCAACGGGGAGATCCTGGTCTGCGAGCGCGGCTTCTCGTTCGGCTACAACAACCTGGTCGTCGACATGCGTTCGCTCGCGGTGATGCGCGAGACCGGCTGCCCGGTCGTGTTCGACGCGACCCACTCGGTGCAGCTGCCCGGCGGCCGCGGCGACGCCTCCGGCGGGCAGCGCGAGTTCGTGCCGGTGCTCGCGCGGGCCGCGGTCGCGGCTGGCATCGCGGGTCTGTTCATGGAGACCCACCCGAACCCGGACGAGGCGCTCTCCGACGGCCCGAACGCGTGGCCGCTCGCGCGCGTCGCGTCGCTGCTCGCGACACTCGTCGAGATCGACCGTACCGTCAAACATCGACCCTTCGAGGAGACGCTCCGATGAGCCGCATCGCCGACATCCATGGACGCGAGATCATCGACTCGCGCGGCAACCCCACCGTCGAGGCCGACGTGCGGCTCGACTCCGGCGCGATCGGCCGGGCGGCCGTGCCCTCCGGCGCCTCGACCGGCACGCGCGAGGCGGTCGAGTTGCGCGACGGCGACCCGCGCCGCTACGGCGGCAAGGGCGTGCGCAATGCGGTGGCGAACGTGAACGGCGAGATCCGGCGCGCGCTCATCGGCGCGGACGCGGCCGAGCAGGCCCGGCTCGACGAGCGGCTGATCGCGCTCGACGGAACCGAGACGAAGTCGCGGCTCGGCGCGAACGCGCTGCTCGCGGTGTCGCTCGCCGCGGCGCACGCGACCGCGGCCGACCGCGGCCTGCCGCTGTATCGCTCGCTCGGCGGCGACCGCGAGTACACGCTGCCCGCGCCGATGATGAACATCATCAACGGGGGCGCGCACGCGGACAACAACGTCGACATCCAGGAGTTCATGGTCCTGCCGCTCGGCGCGCCGACCTTCGCGGAGGCGCTGCGTTACGGCGCCGAGGTGTTCCACGCGCTGAAGAAGGTGCTGCACGCGAAGGGGCTCGCGACCGCGGTCGGCGACGAAGGCGGGTTCGCGCCGAACCTGCCCTCGAACGAGGCGGCGATCACCACGATCCTCGAGGCGATCGAGGCCGCGGGCTACCGCGCCGGGCGCGACCTGTGGCTCGGCCTCGACGTCGCGAGCAGCGAGTTCCGGCGCGAGGGCCGCTACGAGCTTGCCTCCGAGGGCCGGCGGTTCAGCTCCGAGGAGTTCGCCGACTACCTCGCGGGCTTCGTCGCGAAGTACCCGATCGTCACGGTCGAGGACGGGATGAGCGAGGACGACTGGGCCGGCTGGCGGGTGCTCACCGCGAAGCTCGGCGCGACGACCCAGCTCGTCGGCGACGATCTGTTCGTGACGAACACCAAGATCATCCGCGAGGGCATCGATCGCGGCGTCGCGAACGCGGTGCTGATCAAGCCGAACCAGATCGGCACGCTGACCGAGACGCTCGCGGCGATCGAGCTCACGACGAGCGCCCGCTATGCGGCGGTGGTCTCGCACCGCTCGGGCGAGACCGAGGACACGACGATCGCGGACCTTGCGGTTGCGACCACGGCGACGCAGATCAAGACCGGATCGATGTCGCGCTCCGATCGGGTCGCGAAGTACAACCGACTGCTGCGGATCGAAGCGGAGCTCGGGTCGAAAGCTGTTTATGCGGGGTTAGGCGCATTATCGGTGGCGGTTGTTTAACTAGTTATGCTAACCTCATGTCCCTATGAGGGTTTTTGCCGCCATTCTCGGCCTGACCTTGGTGCTGTTGCAGTACCGTCTGTGGTTCTCGGATCAGGGTGTACGTGAAGTCGTGCGTCTACGTTCCGAGATTGCCACGCAAATGACTGCGAACGACGCGCAGCAACGGCGCAACGATCAGCTCGCCGCCGAAGTGCGCGATCTCAAGGTTGGCACCGGAGCACTCGAGGAGCGCGCGCGCAGCGAGCTCGGGATGATCGGGGCGAACGAGACGTTCTACGAGCTCGTGCCCGCGAGCACGCCCGGCGGCCGCTCGACCGGCCCGTTGACCGCGCGCAACGAATGACCCGCGCCGGGCGCCCGCCACGGGTGTTCGCGATCGTGCCCGCCGCGGGGCGCGGCGAGCGCTTCGCGCCGGGCGCGAGCACGCCGAAGCAATACGCCCCGCTCGCCGGCCGCACCCTGATCGAATGGTCGATCGCGCCGCTGCTCGCGAGCCCGCGGGTGAGCGCGACGGTCGTCGTCGTCGCGGCGGACGACCGGCACTGGGCGTCGATCGAGGCGCGGATCGTTGCCGCGGCCGACGGCCGCGGCCCCGCCGATCGCGAGCGGCTGCGGCGCGCGGTCGGCGGACCGACCCGCCAAGCCTCGGTCGCGAACGGGCTGGCGAGCCTCGAGGGCGTCGCGGCGGACACGGACTGGGTGTTGGTGCACGACGCGGCGCGGCCGTGTCTGAGCGCGGCCGAGGTCGATGCGCTGCTCGACGCGGTCGAGCGCGGCGCCGCCGGCGCGGTGCTCGCGACGGCGCTCGTCGACACGGTGAAGCGACAGTTCCCGGGTGGCGCGGTCGAGACCGTCGATCGCACGGGGCTCTGGCGTGCGCTCACCCCGCAGGTGTTCCCTTACGGGGCGCTGCGCGAGGCGCTCGCGCAGGCCGCGGCCGCCGGCGTCGTGGTCACCGACGAGGCGCAGGCGATGGAGCGCGCCGGCCTCGCGCCGGTGCTGGTGCCGGGCTCGACGTTCAACATCAAGGTCACGCGCGCCGAGGACCTCGACACTGCCGCGCGGATCCTCGTTCAGACGGAGGCGAAGCACATGCGCATCGGTCAGGGCCTCGACGTGCACCGGTTCGGCGACGGCGATCACGTGACGCTCGGCGGCGTGCGGATCGAGTACGAGCGCGGGGTCGTCGCGCACTCCGACGGCGACGTGGTGATCCACGCGCTGTGCGACGCGATCCTCGGGGCGCTCGCGGCCGGCGACATCGGCCAGCATTTCCCGGACAGCGATCCGCGCTATCGCGGCGCCGACAGCCGCGCGTTCCTGCGCGCGGTCGCCGCGCGGATGCGCGCGGCCGGCTTCGGACTCGTGAACGCCGACGTGACCGTGCTCGCCGAGGCGCCGCGGATCGCGAAGCACCGCGCGACGATGGCCGAGCGGCTCGCGGCGGACCTCGGCGTCGCGCCGGAGGCGATCAACGTGAAGGCGACGACGACCGAACGGCTCGGGTTCATCGGCCGCGGCGAGGGGCTCGCCGCGCTCGCGAACGTGCTGCTCGATCGGGCGGACCGCGCCGGCGCTCAGGCCCGCAGCAGCACGTAGAGCGCGCCGCCGCCGCCGTCGGCGGGCCGCGCGGAGGAGAACGCGAGCACCTCCGGGCGCTCGCGCAACCAGGCGTCGACCGCGGCCTTCAGCACCGCGCCGCGCGCGCCCGAGCGCAGTCCCTTGCCATGGATCACCCGCACCCGGCGCAGTCCGCGCGCGCGGCTGTCCGCGAGGAAATCGCACAGCAGCCGGTACGCGTGCACCCGGGTGAGGCCGTGCAGGTCGATCTCGTCCTCGATCGCGCCGGTCGTGCGCCGCAGCCGCCGCATCTCGCCGTCGCGCACCCCGGCGTGG
>JAJXYU010000131.1 GCA_021780395.1 Pseudomonadota bacterium | reverse complement strand
CTCGCGGGCCAGGACGACGCGCGCGATCTCCTCGGGGCCCGCACGCTCGGAGCCGATCCGAGCGCCATCGCGGCGGTGCACGCCCTGCTCACGTCCCACCGCCTCGCGGCCGCGCGCGCGGGCGCCGCGCCCGCCCTGCGCCTGGTGCGACGGGTCATGCCCCGGTATCCCCACGAAGCGCTCGATCAGCACGTGGCCGGGTCCGTCGTGGTCGCATTCGTCGTCGACCCGCACGGCCGGACGCGCGACGTGCACGTGATCGCCGAGTCGCCTCGCGGTACGTTCGATCACGCGGCGACGGTTGCGGTGGAGCGCTGGCGCTACGCGCCGCCGACACTCGACGGCAAGCCGGTGTCCGTGCCGGCCAGGATCAAGATTCGGTTCGCACCGCCCCGCTGACACCCCCGGAGCCTCGCGCATGTCATCCGCCGCACCCGTCGACCGCCGTCCCGTCCTCCTGATCGCGATCGGCGCGATGCTCGCCGCGGCGCTCGGGATGGCCCTGGGGTCGGGCTTTCGCCTCGCGACCCGGCTGCGCGAGGACATCGCTGCGGTCCAGGCCGCGAGCGCGCTGCAGGCCTACCCCGATGAGCTGGTCCGCGAAGTGAGCGGCCTGCGCGAGCGGCTCGAGGTGCGCGCGTACACCGGTCGGGCGCTCACGACGCTGCGCGACTCGACCCGCGCCTTCAGCGATCGGTTGCAGGCGCTCGCCGCGATCGACCACGACCCGGCGACGCTCGCGCCCGTCCGGCGACGCTGGCACGTGTACCGCGAGACCCTCGCGCCGGTGCTCGCGTTCCACGGCGAACCCTACGTCGATTCGGATACCGCCGCGACCCGATTGTCGAGCGACGGCCATCGGCTGTACGCAAACCTCGAGCGCGCTCGGTTGCTCGCTCTCGCGAACACGCACCGCTTCGGCGGCGAGCTGGCCGCGGTCACGCAAGGCTTGCAGTCCTCGGCCTCAACCGCCGCGGCGCGGCTGCGACTGCTGTTGCTTGCCGGCGTGCTCGCGGCGCTCGTGCTCGCCGCGATCGCCGCGTGGCTCCTGCTGTCACGCGCCCGGCACGAGCGCGCCGCGCAGGAGGCCCGCGAGCGTACGCGCGACATCCTGCGCACGGTGCGCGAGGGCTTCTTCCTGCTGGACGCGGAGCATCGGATCGGATCGGTGTGGTCCGACGCGCTGACCCGGATGTTCGGACGCGAGGACTTCGCCGGCTTGGGGTTCCGCGAGCTGCTCGCCGGCCTCGTGCCGGCGCCGACGATCGCGACCGCGCTCAAGTACGTGGACCTGCTCTGGGGTGATCGCGCGAACGAGAACCTGATGAAGACGATCAACCCGCTCTCGCAGGTCGAGGCGAGGAGTGTCGACCCGCAGAGCCACGAGCCCCGCTACCTGCAGTTCGATTTCCACCGGGTGACCGGCTTGCACGGCGTGAAGTACGTGTTGTGCTCGGTCGTCGACGTGACCTCGAACGTGGCGCTCGCCCGCGAACTCCAGGAGTCGCAGAACGGCGCGAACGCGCAGCTCGACATGCTGATCGGGATGACCCGGACCGATCCGTTGCAGCTCGCGTCCTTCCTCGACACCGCGGACGCGGGTCTGCAACTCGTCAATGCGATCCTGAAGGAGCCCGCGCGCAGCGACGCGGAGTTCCGGCGCAAGCTCGGCGGCCTGATGCGCGAATTGCACACGCTGAAGGGCGAAGCGAGCGCGCTCGAACTCGGCGGTGTCGCCGAACGCCTGCATGCGCTCGAAAGCCGGGTGAGCGGCTGCGAGTCCCGCGCGACCCTCACCGGCGACGACTTCCTGCCGATCGTCGCGAAGCTCGACGAGCTGGTCGCGTACCTGCGCGGAATCCGCGAGATCGCCGCGCGCCTGGAGCTCACCGGCGACCCCGCTCCGGCGAGCCCGGGCGACTCGATCGCGCCGATCCTCCAGGCGGCGGCGGCCCGGCTCGCGGCCGAGCATCGCAAGGCGCTGCGGATCGAATGCGCCGGCTTCGACGCGATCCCGCCAGCGTTCGCGAAGGCGCTGAAGGACTGCCTCGTGCAGCTCGTGCGCAACGCCGCGGTGCACGGGATCGAGGACCCTGAACTGAGGCGCACCCGCTCGAAGAGCGACGTGGGCCTCGTGAGCGCCCGCTTCGCGCGTACGCCCGACGGCTACGAACTGACGGTCGAGGACGACGGCGCCGGCATCGCCCCGGACACGGTCAAGGCCGCCGCCGTCCGATCCGGCTTGATCACCGAAGCCGAAGCCGCGGCGATGGACACGCGTGCCGCGATCGCGCTGATCTTCCGCGCCGGATTCTCGACGATGAGCGACGTGTCGCTCGGCGCCGGACGGGGCGTCGGGATGGACGTCGTCGCCCGCACGATCCGCGCGCTCGGCGGGCGAATCGGCGTGGCGACGGCGCCCGGGAAATACACCCGCTTCCGGATCCACCTGCCGCCGGGCGGCGCTGCCGCTACGGCGGTCGCCTGAGAGCCGGCGGGAGCGCCGATGAACGCCGCGACCGACGCGATCCTGAAGCTCCTGATCGTCGATGACTCGAACCTCATCCGGCGGCGGGTCGAGCGGTCGCAGCGCTTCGATCGGCTGCGCCTGGTCGGCAGCGCCGGCGACGGCGTCGAGGCGATGGCCGCGTTCTCGCGCACCGATCCGGACGTGGTCACGATGGATCTGACCATGCCGCAGATGGACGGGATCGAATGCATCCGGCGGATGGTCGCCCTGAAGCCGTCGGTGCGCATCCTGGTGATCTCGGCGCTGGCGGACAAGGCCACCGCGATCGAGGCGATGGCGAGCGGCGCGAACGGCTTCCTGAACAAGCCGTTCACCGAGCGTCAGCTCAATGACGCACTCGCCGAGCTGCTGCGCTGATCGGCGACGATCCGGAGGACGCGCGATGCTGCACGAGAGGGAACTGAAGGTCTTCGTCGAGGGCACGACGAACTTCTTCGAGGTCGCGGCACAGCAACCGGCGTCGATCGGCTCCCCGTATCTGGTGGAAGAGCCGCTCGCGCTGCACGAGTATTCCGGCCTGATCGAGGTCACGGGCAAGCGCGAGGGCGTCGTCTGCTTCACGGCGCCGAAGACGATGCTCGCGGTGCTGCTGATGAAGATGCACGAGACCGACTTCGGGCACGAGACGATGCGCGACCTCGTCGGCGAGGTCGCGAACACGATCTCCGGCAATGCGCGGCGCGACTTCGGCAACGATTTCCGGATCTCGCCGCCGCGCGTGCTGTTCGGCGAGACCCCGCCGATCGAACCGCGTCCGGGCGCACGGACCTTCGTGATCCCGATCCACTGGCGTAGCCACAGCGCGAAGCTCGTCGTCGCGCTGGGCTGATCCCGCCCGGGGGCCGCGACCTCGGCGCCGCCGGCGGCGCCGCAACGCCACGACCGATCTGCCATCACAGATTCTTGACGATCGCCGCCCGGGAGGTTAGCTTGTCGGCGGCCCGCAGGGGGCCGCTCGAAACGACAGGAACGCCCCGATGAATGCACCGATGCCATCACAGAAAATCGCCGAATTGCGCCGGATGGACCTCGACCACCACCTGCCGGCCCAGAGCGATTACAAGGTTCAGCAGGAACTCGGCGGCAGCCGGATCATCGTGCGCGCCGAGGGCTGCACGATCGAGGACGCGGAAGGCCAGCGCCTGCTCGACGGAATGGCGGGGCTGTGGTGCGTGAACGTCGGGTACGGGCGCAAGGAACTCGCCGAGGTCGCTTACGAGCAGATGCTCCAGCTGCCGTTCTACAACACGTTCTTCAAGACCGCGAACGAGCCGGCGATCCGGCTCGCGGCGCAAGTCTCGGCTCGGCTCGGCCACGACTTGACCCACGTGTTCTTCAACAGCTCGGGCTCGGAATCGAACGACACCGTCTTGCGCCTCGTGCGGCACTACTGGACGCTGCGCGGAGAGCCGCAGCGACGGATCTTCATCAGCCGCTGGAACGCGTATCACGGGTCGACGGTCGCAGGCGCGAGCCTCGGCGGGATGAAGGCGATGCACGCACAGGGCGGCCTGCCGATCCCGGGGATCGAGCACGTGATGCAACCCTACGCGTTCGGCGAGGGATTCGGCGAGGACCCGGAGAGCTTCGGGGCGCGTGCCGCCGCGGCGATCGAGGCGCGCATTCTCGAAGTCGGTCCGCAGAACGTCGCCGCGTTCATCGGCGAACCGGTCCAGGGCGCCGGCGGCGTGATCATCCCGCCACCGGGCTACTGGAAGCGAGTCGAGGCGATCTGCCGCAAGTACGGGATCCTGCTCGTCGCCGACGAGGTGATCTGCGGCTTCGGGCGACTCGGGCGGTGGTTCGGGTTCCAGCACTTCGGGGTGAAGCCCGACATCGTGTCGATGGCGAAGGGCCTGTCCTCCGGGTACCTGCCGATCTCGGCGACCGCGGTCGCCGCGCCGATCGTGCAGTTGCTGAAGGAGCGAGGCGGCGAGTTCATCCACGGCTACACCTATTCCGGTCACCCGGTGTCCGCGGCCGTCGCCCTGCGAAATCTCGAGATCATCGCGCGCGAACGCCTCGTCGAGCGGGTCGCCGAGGACGTGGGCCCTTACCTCGCGAACGCACTGAAGCGGCTCGCCGCGAATCCCCTCGTGGGCGAGGCGCGCTCGCTCGGCTTGATCGGCGCCGTCGAGATCGTCTCCCGCCAGGGCACGAACCGGCGGTTCGGTGGCGAGGAAGGCCATGCCGGGCCCATCGTGCGGGACGCGTGCATCCGCAATGGCCTGATGGTCCGCGCGATCCGCGACACCATCGTGATGTGCCCGCCGCTGATCGTCTCGCACGCCGAGATCGACCGCCTGGTCGACAAGATCGACCGGTCGCTGCGCGAGGCGGAGCCGCTGCTGCGTGGCCTCGACGCCGCCGCCTAGGCCACGCGCCGCGGGTGCGCCGGCCCGCCGGCCGGGC
>JAJXYU010000180.1 GCA_021780395.1 Pseudomonadota bacterium | reverse complement strand
TGCTCGGCGGCGGGGGGCAGTTCTTCCTGATCGAAGGGGCGCGGTTCGCGCCGGCGGCGATCATGGCGACCGTCGAGTACACTTCGCTGATCTGGGCGTTCGTGCTCGGATATTGGGTGTTCGGCGACGTGCCGCGGCGCTCGGTGTGGATCGGCGCGGCGTTGATCCTGCTGTCGGGCTTGCTGATGCTCTGGCGGGAGCGCCGCCGGGTGTTCCGGGAGGACTAGCGGATGCGGTCGACGGCGAGGATTTCGCGCGCAGCGCTGCTGCTCGCCGTGGTCCCGTTCATCGGACTCGACCTGACGGTCGCCTGGTGGGACCGGATCCGGCCGACGGTCGCCGGCCTGCCGTTCAACCTCGCCTGGGTGATCGGCTGGACGGCGCTGACGCCGCTGTGTCTGTGGGGCGCGCACCGCCTCGACCGGCGCCGCGTCGCCGATCCAGGCGGGGAAGGTCCATGAACGCCGGACCGATCACGGTCGCGACGATTCTGCTGATCGTGGTCGGTGGCGCCGCGATCGGGGTCCTCGCGGGCTCCCATCGCCGGATGGACCTCGAGCAGTGGACCGTCGGCGGGCGGCAGTTCGGGGTGCTGCTCGTCTGGCTGTTGATGGCCGGCGAGTTCTACACGACGTTCACGTTCCTCGGCGCGAGCGGTTGGGCCTATTCGCGCGGTGCGCCGGTCTACTACGTGCTCGCGTACCAGCCGTTGAGCTGCGTGGTCGGGTATTTCCTCGCGCCACGGATCTGGGAGCTCGGGCGCGCCTACCGCGCGCAGACGCTCGCGGATTTCTTCACGGCGCGGTTCTCGAGCGAACGGCTCGGTGCGCTCGTCGCGCTCGTCGGTATCGTGTTCCTGATCCCCTACCTCGAACTGCAGCTGACCGGTCTCGGCGTGATCGTCGAGGTTGCGAGTGCGCACACGGTAGGACGCGTGCCGGCGATGCTGACCGCGTTCGTGCTGGTCGCGGTGTTCGTCTACACCAGCGGCATTCGCGGCGTCGCCTGGGTCAGCGTGCTCAAGGACGCGCTGCTGCTCGCGGTCGTGATTGCGGTCGGCGTCGTGATCCCGCAGCGGTATTTCGGCGGGATCGGTCCGATGTTCCGCACGCTCGCGCGGGTCGCGCCGCGCTCGCTCGTGCTGCCGGGAAACACCGTGCAGCTGGGCCATGCCTGGTTCGCGACGACGGTGCTGCTGACCGCGTTCGGTGCGCCGGTGTGGCCGCACCTTTTTGCGGCGAACCTGAGCGCGAAGAGCGCGGACACCTTGCGGCGCAACGCGATCGTGATGCCCCTGTACGGGCTCACGATCCCGCTCGTGATCTTCGTCGGCTTCGCCGCGACCGTGGTCCTGCCGGGACTGCGCGACGGAGACCTGTCGATGCTCGCACTCGTCGCCAAGACCTTTCCGGCCTGGGTGCTCGGGATCGTCGGCGGCGCCGGCGCGCTGACCGCGATGGTGCCGTCCGCGGTGCTGATCTTGTCGGCGGCGACGCTGTTCATGAAGAACGTGGTCCGGCCGCTGCTCGCGCCGGCGCTCGACGACCGAGGGGTCGCCCGCGGGGCCCGCTGGACGGTGTTCGTCGTCACCGCGATCGCACTGGGCTTGGCGATTCGTGGTTCGAGCACCCTGGTTGCGCTGTTGCTGATCGGCTACGCCGGCGTCGCCCAGTTCCTTCCCGGGGTGCTGCTCGGCGCGTTCTGGTCGCGGACCACGATGCGCGGGGTCGCGTGCGGACTCGTCGTCGGCCTCGCGATCGTCGCCGGCTTGATGCTGAGCGGGCGCGATCCTTACCGCGGCCTGAACGCGGGGTTCCTCGGGCTCTGCGCGAATTTCGCGTGCGTGTTCCTCGTCAGCGCCGCGGCCTGGGTGCCGGCGCCGGCGCGAGCGCGGGCAGGATGAGTTCGAAGGGCCGGATGTCGGCGGCGAGCCACTGGTGCAGCGTCTCGGCGAGTTCGATCGAGATCCGATCGCCGAACGCGGCGAGCTGACGCAGCATCCGGCGCAGCTGCGGGACGTCGACCTCGCGGGCCCCGATGACCCGCAGGCGCAGCTTCGACGGCGTCGCATCGAGGAGAACGCGCAGGTGGCGCGCGGCCCGCGCGAGCTGCCGGCGGCTGCGTCCGGCATGGACCGACAGGGTCAATACGGGCACGCCGTCGGATTCGCCACGATCGGTCAGCGCGAGCCGGGCGCGGTCGCGGGAGCGCGTGATGAACGCGCCGAGTCGGGCGATCTGTGCGTCCCATGCGGTCGCCGAGTCCGGCTCGGCCGGGCCGAAGTGCCGGTCGACGTAGTCGCGCATCGACAAGCCGACGATCCAGTCCGCGATCGCGACCGGTATCTTCGAGGGTGATCGCCACGGGAGCGACCGCAGGAACCAGCCGATCCGCCGAGGGCCGCCGCGCAGCAGGCCCTGGCGTGCGAAGCGCAGCAGGATCCGGGTCGCCTCGATCGCGCCGTAGCCGGTGCCGCCGTCGGCGCGTCCGAGGTCGCGCATCTTGTTCGCGATCCGGGTGCCGATCGCCGCGTCGGACACCAGCCGCCGGTACAGCCGGCGGTATTCCTCCACCAGCGTCGCGTGGCTCATGTTCAAGGGCACGACGTTGGTGCCGAGCTTGGTGTTGTCGCATTCCACCGCGTGCTCGCGCAGACGTCCGACGCGCTCGAGCCGCTCGTGCAGCGGAGTCTTTGGCAGCGCGTTCAGGAGACCGATCATCGCGGCCTGGATTCCGGAGCGCATGATGAACTCGTACTGCCGGTCGAAGGTTGCGAGGGTGTCGTTGTCGAAGCCGATGATGAAGCCGGCGAGCACCTCGATGCCGTTCGCGTGGATCCGGCGGATCGAGTCCAGGGGATCCTCGCGGACGTTCTGGAGCTTGCGGGTCTCGCGCAGGCTCGCCGGGTCGGGGGATTCGATCCCGATGAACACCCACTGGAAGTTCGCCGCGCGGAACAGCGTCATCAGCTCCGCGTCGGCCGCGAGGTTGATCGATGCCTCGGTGCCGAAACGGAACACGTGGCCATGCTCGCGCTGGTACGCCGCGAGGAAACGCAGCAGCGTCTTCGCGACCTTGCGGTCCCCGATCAGGTTGTCGTCGACGAAGAACACGTCGTGCACGCCGAGCTCGCGCAAGCGGTCGAGCTCCCGGCCGATCTGCTCCGGCGTCTTGTGGCGCGGCTTGCGGCCGAACATCACGATGATGTCGCAGAACTCGCACAGGTAAGGGCAGCCGCGCGAGAACTGCACCGTCGCCGTCGAGTACCGGTCGAGCTTCAGCAGGTCGAAACGCGGCACCGGCGACTCGCGCAGGTCCACGGCCTCGGTCTCGCGATACAGCGGCGCGGGTTCGCCTCGCTCGAAGTCGCGGCAGAATCTCGGCCAGATGGACTCCGCCTCGCCGCAGACGACGGTGTCGGCGTGGTCGGCGTAGCGTTCCGGGCACAAGGACGCAAAGCTCCCGCCGGCGACGACGAAGTAGCCGCGCTCGCGGTAATAACGCAGCAGTTCCTTCTGGCGGGCGAACTGCACGCCCATGCCGGCGACGCCGATCAGGTCGGCCACCGGAGACAGCGGGACCGGCTCGACGTTCTCGTCGACGATCGTGACCTGCCAACCGGCGGGGCACAGGGCCGCGAGCGTCGCGAGACCGAGCGGCGGGTTGATCGCGGCATCGCCGGCGCGCGCGAGCCGCACTCCCCAGCGGAAGTTCCAGAAGCTCTCCGGCGAGCGCGGATTGATCAGCAGAAGTCGCATCCTGGGAATTGTCCTTCGCCGGCGCTGCGCCCGGAATGATTCGGATCAGAAATCGGCGGGGAGTCGTCGAACCCGCCGCGGATCGATGCTCGCGTCCGCGAGCCGGCGGACGGACGCATCGGGCGTGGCTTATAATCGAAAAGATGTGCGACGACATCGAGTGGCCGTCGGAGCCCTAGCGATGGATCCGGCCGGCAAGACCTTCATCGTGACCGGCGCGGCCCGCGGGATCGGGCGGGCCATCGCGCAGCGGCTCGCGGCCGGAGGCGCGAATCTCGCGCTGATCGATCTGTCCGCCGCGGACCTCGACGGCACGCTCGAGATGTGCCGCGCGACGGGGAGGACCGCGCGCGGCTATGCCGCCGACGTCGCGCGCGAGGCGGACGTGATCGCGGCCGTGACCCAAATCGCGAGCGACTTCGGCCGCCTCGACGGACTGGTGAACAACGCCGGCATCGTGCGCGACGGCTTGCTGGTGAAGCGCCGGGACGACGGTGGGATCGACCGGCTGCCGCTCGCGCAATGGCAGGCCGTGATCGACGTGAACCTCACCGGGACGTTCCTGTGCACGCGCGAGGTCGCCGCGCGGATGGTGGAGTCCGGCAGCGGCGGCGTGATCGTCAACGTGTCGAGCATTTCCAGGGCGGGTAACGCCGGCCAGACCAACTACAGTGCGGCCAAGGCCGGGGTCGCCGCGATGACCGTCGTCTGGGCGAAGGAGCTCGGCCGTCACGGCATCCGGATCGGTGCGGTCGCGCCCGGCTTCGTGCAGACCGAGATGCTCGCGGCGATGCGCCCGGCGATCCTCGAGAAGCTCGCCGAGGCGGTGCCGCTGCGCCGCTTCGCCCGCCCCGAGGAGATCGCGGAGGCGGTCGCATGCATCGTCGCCAACGACTACTTCACGGGCCGTTGCCTCGAGGTCGACGGGGGTTTGCGGCTCTAGCGCCGCTCCGGACCGTGAAAGCGGGCGAGGGCGGCGAGGCGTCGCCGGCTCGCGTCGTACCCGGCGCCGGGCAGCAGCGTCCGCAGGATGAATCGCGACAGATGGGCCGCGCCGATGCTCGCGCCGCCCGTTCCGCCGTCGCTGCGAGCGCAGCCGCCGAAATGCGCACGATCCGCGTCGAGCGCCGAGATCTCGGCCGGACCGCAGCGCGCATCGCCGGTGCCGCGGATCACGCCCGGATAGGCCGCCGGGA
>JAJXYU010000196.1 GCA_021780395.1 Pseudomonadota bacterium | reverse complement strand
TTCGACGACCTGCCCCCGGAATTGCGCGATCCGGTCGAGCGCTGGTGGACGCTTGCCGATGCCGACGAGCGCCTGGTGGCCGCGATCGCGGACGGACCGCAGGAACTGCGCGCCGAGCTGCCCCGCGTGATCGCGTGCAGCGAGTTCGCCGGCGCGGCGTTGCTGCGTGATCCGTCGGCGCTCGAGTGGATCGACCGGCGCGGTGCCGCCGAGGAGCACGCGGTCGAGGCCGCGGCGGATCGCGCCGCCGTGCGGCGGATCCTGCGACGCTGGCGGCGGCGGGCGATGCTGCGCATCGCGTGGGATGCGATCACGGAACGGGACGGGGTCGAAGAGACCCTCGCCGCGCTCTCGGATCTCGCGGACCGAGCGATCCGCGCGGCCGCGGTCGCGAGCGAGCGCTTGCTACAACCGACCTTCGGCCGGCCCCGCGATGCCGACGGCGCGCCGGCCTCGTTGATCGTGGTCGCGATGGGCAAACTCGGCGGCCGCGAGCTCAATTTCTCGTCCGACGTCGATCTCGTGTTCCTGTACTCCGCGAGCGGCGAGACCGACGGTCCCCGCCGACTCGACAATGCGGAATACTTCCTGCGGGCGGCGCGCGAGATCATCGGGCTGCTCGACGTGCGCGACGAGGATGGTTTCGTGTTCCGCGTCGACACGCGCCTGCGGCCGTTCGGCGCGAGCGGCCCGCTGGTCGTGAGCGTCGGCGGTCTCGAGGACTATCTGCAGCAGCACGGCCGGGACTGGGAGCGCTACGCCTGGATCAAGGCGCGCGCGGTCGTCGGCGCCGAGGCCTACGAGCCGACCTTCCGGACCGTCGTGCGCCCCTTCGTCTACCGTCGCTATCTCGACTATGGCGTGTTCGACAGCCTGCGCGACATGAAGGCGCTGATCGCGCGCGAAGTCGCGCGTCGCGATCGGGACGAGGACCTGAAGCTCGGTACCGGCGGAATCCGCGAGCTCGAATTCATCGTGCAGTCGCTGCAGCTGGTCCGCGGCGGCGGCGATCCGCGCCTGCAGAACCCCGCGCTGCTCGATGTCCTGCCGACGCTCGCCGGCTCGAAGTTGTTCGCGACTCCGGTGGTCGAAGCGCTCGCGCACGCGTACCGGGTGCTGCGACGAGCCGAGAACGCGGTGCAGATGATCCGCGACGAACAGACGCATCGCCTGCCGGACTCGCCGGTCGACCGCGCGCGGTTCGCGTGGCATCTCGGCCAACCCGGCTGGGCGGCCGCGCTCGCCCAGGTGCAGGAAGCCCGGCGGACGGTCGCCACCGAGTTCGACGCCCTCGTGTTCGGGGGCGGCCGCGCCCCGTCGAGCGGTGCGCCACCCGCGGCCGCGTTCGCGTTCGACGCGCCGCGTCTTGCGGAGGAGCTCGCCGCGCGCGGCTTGTCGCCAGCCGCGGTCGCCGAGACCCTGCCGCTGCTCGCCGCGTACCGCGAGTCGGCCGCATACCGCAAGCTCGACGAATCCGCCCGCCGGCGCCTGCATGCGATCCTCGACGGCCTGGTCGGGGCGGCCGCGGCGCGGCCGCAGCCCGCCGCGGTGGTCGGGCGGGTGCTGCGGATCCTGGAGACGATCGGCGCGCGCTCGTCGTATCTTGCGCTGCTGAAGGAACGGCCGCAGGCGCTCGCGCGATTGATCGACGTGTGTGCGCTCAGCGGGTTCCTCGCGCGGCAAGTGGCCGAGTTTCCACTGCTGCTGGACGAGCTGATCGACCCCAAGCTCTTCGAGGAGCAACCGACGCGCACGAGCCTTGCGCGGGAGCTCGCGGCGATCGCGGCGGGCCCGCCGACCGACGATCCGGAGCGGCCGGTGGAGGCGCTACGACAGTTCCAGAAGACGGCGATCTTCTCGGTCGCGCTCGCGGACCTGACCGGCCGGATGCCCTTGATGACCGTCAGCGACCGGCTCACCGACATCGCCGAGCTGATCCTCGAGCGCTGCCTGCAGCTCGCGTGGCAGCAGATCACGGCGGTCTACGGCGTGCCTCATTGCGGGGCGCACGAGTCGGCGCTGCGCGCGGCGACCGTCGCGGTGGTCGGCTACGGCAAGCTCGGCGGCATCGAGCTCGGTTACGGCTCCGATCTCGACCTCGTGTTCCTGCACGACTCCGCCGGCGAGATCCAGCTGACGCGCGGCGCACGGTCGATCGACAACGGCGTGTTCTTCCTGAGGCTCGGACAGCGGATCGTCCACCTGCTGACGATGCACTCGTCGGCCGGACGGCTCTACGAGGTCGACATGCGTTTGCGCCCGAACGGCAAGGGTGGATTCCTGATCACGGGGATCGACGCGTTCGAGCGCTATCAGCTGCGCGAGGCGTGGACCTGGGAACATCAGGCGCTGTTGCGCGCGCGGGCGGTCGCGGGCGACGCCGCGCTCGGCGCGCGCTTCGAGTCGGTGCGTCGCCGCGTGCTCGGCACCGCGGTCCATCGCGACCGCCTGCGGGCGGATGTCGCCGAGATGCGCGCGCGGATGCGCCATGAGCTGTCGCGCGCGCACGCGGGCGAGTTCGACATCAAACAGGACGCAGGCGGGATCGCCGACATCGAATTCCTCGTGCAGTACTGGGTGCTCGAGGCCGCATCGCGACTCCCCATACTGCTCGAGCACAGCGACAACGTGCGCCAGCTCGAGGCGCTCGCGCGTCACGGCGTGATCGATGCCGACACCGCGGCGTTCCTCACCGACGCCTACCGCAGGTACCGCGGCGTGCTGCACCACGCCTCGCTCGAAGGCGACGACGCGCGTGTCGTCGATGCCGGACCCTACGCGGGCGACCGGCGGCGCATCGAGGACATCTGGGCGCGGACGTTCGGACCGACCGGGTGATGGTTCAGTGGGAAGGACCGGGCGCCAGCTTCGCCATCGACGTTCGCTTGCGCGCGACTTCCGCGAGGATCTGCGGCCAGCGTACCTTGTGGAGGGCCTTCGTCGTCCGGAACTGATCGAGCGGAACGGACTCCAGCGGATCGATGCGGTAGAGCAGATAAACCCGGACCGCGCCAATATCGGCCGAGATCTCCGCGATGCGCTCCAACAGCTTGAGCCCGACCCGTTCCCCCCGCGTCGCGACCTCCTTCGCGATGAACGCACGCGCCACGCCCAACGCGAGCCGCGCTTGGGCTATCCCGGCGGCGTTGCGTTTCCCGGGCAATAGATGAAGGTTCTGGATGCGGCTGTCGAGGACGTCCACGGGATGAATGACCCGCAGGCGGCCGACATCCGGGATGTCCATCTCGATCGCCCGCCGGACAAGATCCTTGGTCGTCAGTCCGGCGACACCGGAGAGGAAATCCACCTGTTTCACCGCGCCACTCTTGGTGCGATGAGTCACCTTGCCGGTTTGCGGGGTCGAGTCATCCAGTGAGGGTATCCACGTCTGCCAACCGAGGCGTTTTCCCAGCGTGATCGCAAGCGCCGCATCGCCAATGAAGTCGGCATCGGCCGTAACGCCCGAAAGCAGGCTCTCCGGACGCTCGACCTGCAGGTGATCGGCCCAGAATGCCAACGCCTGGCCGCCAACGAGCAATCCAGCGGACCCGCAGATACTCAGAATCTTCCGGACATCCTCGGTGTCGAGTGGTGCTTCGACAGGCCTATTCTTCATCGAAGTCGCGCGGGGCGTCGATCATTCGCGCGGCGCGCGCCTTATCCGGAGGGATCATATGCGTGTCGCCCCACGACCCGCGCGGACCCGGCTCATGCCCGGCGCTGCGCAACGCCTCCAGCGCGCGCGGCGACAGGACGACCGCGACGGGGCGCCCATGCTTCACGATCTCGACGCAATCCAGCGCCGCGACGTCGTCGAGGAGACCGCCGAAGTTGTTCTTCGCCTGACTGGCCGATACTTGCTTCATAAGTTGTCCATTTTAGCTAAAACAAAGCCCGTTGCAAGGTCGCGACCGCACGCGCAGAATCGCGTCCGGACGGAGCGCATGCCACGTTGAGGAGCATTCCATGTCGGCGATAGTCGCGGAGGATTCGAGGCATCGGCTGATCCAGCCGAACGCGGAACATCATTACCGGGTCACCGCGGCGGATCTGCCGCTGTCCTGTCCGATGCCGGGGATGTCGCTGTGGAACTCCCACCCGCGGGTCTATCTCGCGATCGAGCCCACCGGCTGGGCGAAGTGCCCCTACTGCGGCGCCGAATACACGCTGGACCGGGATCCAGCGCACTGACGAGCGGCTCCCGCCGGCGCGAGGCGCCCCCCAAGGCGACGTTCAGTCCCTTCGGCGACGCCCAGTCTGTATGGCGCGACGCTCAGCCCGTGCCTTCGCCGCGGTAATCCCGATACGATTTCTCCTCGACCAGCGCCGAACCGAGACGGGTGTTGATGCGCCGCTTGATCGCGGCTCGTTCGTCGTTCTCGAAGTACACCGCCCGCGCGAGCTCGATGAACTCCCGGTCGAAGGACTGCGCGCGTTCCTTCGCGCGGATGTCGTCCTCGATGCGCCACAGGCGCTCGTTCACCGCGTGCAGCGCAGCCTGGTCCGCCGCGACGTCGGTCGTCCCATAGGCGGACTCCGCCCACGCGTGCCGCAACTCGTCGAGCTCGCGGCGGACGTTCGCGAGCTTGCCCGGGTCGGCCATCTTGGCCGACTTGATCTCGAGGATCGTGATCTTGTCGAGCAGTTCACCGGGTGACACCGGTACCGAAATCGGGCTCATCCGCGCCCCACGCGTCAGTTTCCAAGGCCTGGGATTCTAGCGAAAAAAGCCGCGCGTCGTGATGCTAGACTCCGCTCGGTGGCCGCTGTACGAGGGGGCGAACATCATCAGGGGATCCGGCCGGCGCATCACGACCGACGCGGGCGCGATGCTCGCCGGGGAGGGCGGTGTGCCGGCGTGGGCCGGGGTGCCTGCCGAGGCGATCTTCGATCCACAGCAGTGGTCGCGTCGCGCCGCCGTGGTTCCGGCGACGCGCGGCCGCGGCGCCACCTGGTTCGTCGACGATGGCGCCGGCGCGTGGGTGCTGCGTCATTATCGGCGCGGCGGGTTCGTCGCGCGTTTCCTCGAGGATCGTTACCTGTGGACCGGCGAGGATCGGGTGCGCGCGTTCGCCGAGTGGCGGCTGCTCGAGCACCTGTGGCGGCGCGGCGTGCCGGTGCCGCAGCCGATTGCGGCCGCGTATCGCCGCCGTGGCCCGTACTACCGCTGCGATCTCATCACCGCGCGGATCCCGGACGCGCGGCCGCTCAGTGAACGGCTGACCGACGGGACCTTGCCGCCCGAGCTCTGGCGCGCGCTCGGCGCCGCGATCGCGCAACTGCATCGCGAGGGTGTCGATCATGCCGACCTGAACGCGCACAACGTACTCGTCGACGACGCCGGGCGGGTCAGCTTCATCGACTTCGACCGCGGCCGCGTGCGCACGGATGGCCGGTGGACCATGCGCAACCTGCGGCGCCTGCGTCGCTCATTATCGAAGATCGGCGCGGACCGGACGTCCCTCGCATTCGACGCCGGGTGGCGCGAACTCCTGCGCGCGTACGCGGCGGAGCGCGCCGCCGTGCCACGGCCGGTGGGTTGACCGGGCGCGCCGATGCGATCGGTCTACCGCATGCTGATCCGGATCCTGGTGCCGATCGCGGCGTCGGTGACGCTGCTGCGGGCGGTCCGCGATCCGGCGTATCGCGCGGGATTCGCCGAGCGCTTCGGTTTCGGTCCGGCGCGCGGCGCGGGAGGCGCGATCTGGCTGCACGCGGTCTCGCTCGGCGAAGTCATCGCGGCCGTGCCGCTGGTGCGTGCGCTTCGCGAACGACATCCGCACCGGCACTTCGTGATCACGACCGCGACGCCGACCGGACGGGCGCAGGCCCGCACGGCGTTCGGCGACGACGTCGACGTGCGCTACCTACCCTACGATACGCCCGGCGCGGTCGCGCGCTTCCTCGACCGCGCACGCCCCGCGTTCGGCGTGATCATGGAGACGGAGCTCTGGCCGACCCTGTTCGAGGCTTGCGCGCGCCGCGCAATTCCGCTCGTGCTCGCGAGTGCGCGGCTCTCGGCGCGCTCGGTGGTGCGCTATCGGCGCGGCGGCGCGCTGTTTCGCGGCCTGTTCGGTCCTGGTGTCGCGATCGCCGCGCAGACCGAGGCGGACGCCGAGCGCTTCCGGCAGATCGGCGCGGACCCGGCCCGGACGCGCGTGCTGGGGAACGTGAAGTTCGACCTCGACATCGACCCGACGCTGCCGGCCCGCGCGAGCGCATTGCGAGCAACCGACCTCGGCGCGCGACCGATCTGGGTCGCGGGCAGCACCCATGCCGGCGAGGAACGCGCGGTGCTCGAGGTGCACCGGAACCTGCTGAAGTCCCTGCCGGATGCGTTGCTGATCCTGGCGCCGCGGCATCCGCAGCGTTTCGAAGCGGTCGCGTCGCTTCTGCACGGCGGGGGTTGGCGCTTCGCGCGACGCAGCGAAGGCGGACGGGTCCCGCCTCAGGTCCCGGTGCTGCTGCTCGACACGATCGGCGAGTTGCCGAGCTACTACGCGGCCGCGGACGTCGCGTTCGTCGGCGGCAGCCTGGTTCCGATCGGGGGTCACAACCTGCTCGAGCCCGCCGCGGTCGGCGTGCCGGTGCTCACCGGACCGTCGCTCGACAGCGCCCGCGAGGCCGCCGCGCTGCTGACCGCGGCCGGCGCGGCGCGGATCGTCGCCGATACGGCCGAACTCGGCGTACAGCTCGCGCGATGGCTCGCGGATCCGGCGGAGCGTGCGCGAATCGGCGCGATCGGCCGTCGGACCGTCGCGACGCAGCGGGGTGGCGTTGCACGCCTGGTGGAATGGCTGGACAGCGGGCTCGGACCGAGCGCGATCGATGGAGTCGCGGGCGCTAATAGCGCGGTATCGACGGATCCACGGCGATCGACCAGGCGTCGATCCCACCGGTCAGATTGAGCACCGTGGCGAAGCCGTGACGCTCGAGGAAGTGCGCGACCGCGAGACTGCGCACGCCCGCGTGGCAGATCACGACCGTGACCGCGTTCGGGTCGAGCTCGCCCAGGCGGTCGGGAATCCGGCCCATCGGAATCCGCCGGTGCTCGCCGGGCACGGGGGCGAATTCGGTTTCCCAAGGCTCGCGCACGTCGACGAGCACGATCGGTTCGCCGCGCCGGCGACGCTCGACCAGCTGTTCCGGCGAGATGCCGGTCACCATCAGAACACGAACTTTTCCGTCGCGGGCGCGCCGATCAACGGTTCGATCACCGTCTCGAACAGCGTCTCGCGGACCCATTCGTCGGGCCCGACCCGGCGTACGAGCATCGCCTCCATCACCGGCGCGGTCCCGACCACCGCGAACAGGCGTCCGCCGACGGTGAGCGAATGCTCGAACCGGCGGTCGTAGCGCGGCATCGAGCCGGTCAACGCGATCACGTCGTACTCGCCGAGCGCTTGCGGTGAGAACGCGTCGCGCACCTCGAGTTCGACCGGCGCGAGCGGCAACGCCGCCAAGGTCGCGCGCGCCTGGTCGATGAACGGCGGATGGATGTCGATCGACTTCGTTCTCGCCGCGAGCTTGGTCAGACAGGCGGCGAGGTAGCCCGTGCCCGTGCCGACCTCGAGCGCCGAATCCGCCGGATCGACGTCGAGCGCCTGGAGGATGCGGCCGTGGAGCTTCGGCGCGAGCATCGTCTGGCCGAACCCGATCGGCAGCGGCGCGTCCGCGAACGCGACGGATCGGTACGCCGTCGGCACGAAGGCTTCGCGGGGTATCGCGGCGAGCGCGTCGAGCACCCGCGCGTCGAGCACGTCCCAGGTGCGGATCTGTTGATCGACCATCTGTCGTCGGGCGGCGCGTGTGTCCATCGGTGCCTTGCTCGCTGCGGGAAGGATTTCCATCTCGCTGATTATGGTCAATTTGCGCAAGCGACGCCACGGCCTGCGCTATCCTCAGCGCCACGATGATTCCAGGATCCATGCGCGGCTCGACGCCGTATTTCAACAGGGATGCGAATCATCGAGCGCGAGGGTCCAATTGAGCTCACCGTCCAGCTGGTTGTGGCTCGCGAGCACGGCGCTACTCGCCGTATGGCTCGGTGTCCTGCATGCGCGCCGCCGGCGCGAGACCCGGGCGATCGAGGTGATCTCGCGGCGGATCCGCGTGATGACCCAGGATCCCGAGCCCTCCGCCCGGGTTCCGGTCGACGGGCAGGGCGCCCGTGTCGAGGAACTCGGCGGCGCGGTGAACCAGCTGCTCGAGAACCTGGAGCGCCGCGGCGCGCGCTGCCATGACCGCGAACAGCTCTTCCAGCGGCTGGTCGAGTCCGTGCACGAGGCGGTCGTCGTCACCCGCGAACGCATCTTGTTCGCGAACCCCCGATTCCTGGACCTTCTCGGGACGACCCGCGAGCAGGTGATCGGTCAGCCGCTCGCGAATTTCGTCGCGCCGGAGTACGTCGATCTCGTCGAGCAGAATCTCGCGC
The DNA here is from genome assembly GCA_021780395.1 of Pseudomonadota bacterium. Next base: position 11,847 of record JAJXYU010000196.1, on the reverse strand, counting down.
GCCGTCTCGCGGGACAGCCGGCCGCGGAACGCTACGAGGTGGAGTTGATCGGCCCCCAGGGCCAGGTCACCCGCGTCGAGCTGTCGAGCGCGCTGATCGACAACGCCGGCGAGCCGGTGCTGCTGCTGACCGCGATCGAGATGTTGCCGGAGGATCGGCAGGAGACGCCCCGCCCCCGGGCGCTCGCGACCCTCGACGCGATGGGGCAGGCGGTCCTCACGGTCGACGCCGACGCCCGGATCGACTATGCGAACCAGGCCGCCGCGCAGCTGCTCGGCGCGCCGGCGGACGCGCTGCTCGGCAAGTCCCTGCCGGAGGTGGCCGCGCTGATCGAGGAGTCCGATCGGCAGCCGATCACCGATCCGGTGCGCAAGGTGTTCGCGACCGGGCAGCGCCTCGCGGTCGGCAAGCGCACGATACTCGTGCCCGCGAACGGCGCCGCGGAGCGTGCGGTCGAGATCAACGTGGCGCCGTTGCATGGTGAGGCCGGCGACACCACGGGCGCGGTGATCGTGCTGCACGACGCCAGCGAATGGCGGGGCATGACCCGACAGATGACCTATCAGGCAAGTCACGATGCCCTCACCGGTCTCGTGAACCGCCGCGAGTTCGAACGGCGGCTGCAGGAGGCGATCGACTCGGCGCGCCAGGGCGACGTCACCCATGCGCTCGCCTATCTCGATCTCGATCGCTTCAAGGTCGTCAACGATACCTGCGGGCACTCGGCGGGTGACAACCTGCTGCGCGAAGTCGCCGCGCTGATCAAGGATGCGGTGCGCGATTCCGACACCGTCGGCCGGATCGGCGGGGACGAGTTCGCGCTGCTGCTCACCGGCTGCCCGCTCGACAAGGCCCGGCAGATCGCCGACGACGTCGTGCGATCGGTCGGTGACTACCGGTTCGTGCGGCGCGACAAGATCTTCAACATCGGCGTGAGCGTCGGCTTGATCGAGATCGGCCGCGACGCCACGACGATCGAGGACACACTGAACGCCGCCGATTCGGCCTGCTACGTCGCGAAGAAGCAGGAGGGCGTGAAGGTGCACGTCTATTCCTCCCGGGAGGAGGCGACGGCCCGCCACAGCGGCGAGATCCAGTGGCTCCAGGAGCTGCAGAACGCGCTGCGCAACGACGCTTTCGAGCTCTACTTCCAGCCGATCGTGCACGCCCAGCGGGACAGCGTGCGCGGACCCGCGCTCGAGGTGTTGCTGCGGCTGCGCCCGGGCGGTGCGACCCACGCGGCTCCGGCGGAGTTCATCCGGGCGGCCGAGCGCTATCGCCTGATGCCCCATGTGGATCGCTGGGTCGTGCAGGCGGTGCTCTCGGCGCTCGGGCGGGGGGCGTTGCGTCTGCCGCCGGGCCGCAGTGTCGGGATCAACATCGCAGGGCAGACGCTCGGAGATGCCAGCTTCCTCGAATTCGTCGTCGACTGCTTCGATCACACCGGCGCGGTGCCGGGCGACATCTGTTTCGAAGTCACCGAGAGCTCGGTCGTCGCGAACCTCGATCATGCGCGCCGCTTCGTCGAGGTGCTGCACGGCATGGGTTGTGAGTTCGCGCTCGATGATTTCGGGAGCGGGTTGAGCTCGTTCGCGAATCTGCGGACCCTGCCGATGGACTACCTGAAGATCGACGGTTCGTTCATCCGCAACCTCGCGAACGACGCGGTGAACCAGGCCATGGTCGCCGCGATGGTCGACCTGTCGCGGACACTCAATTTCCGGGTCGTCGCGGAGCAGGTCGAGGACCAGAGTTCGCTCGATGCGGTCAAGCGGATGGGGATCGACTTCGTCCAGGGCTTCGCGATCGCCCGGCCCCAGCCGCTCGCGATGGCCCCGATTCCGGGCTGACGCCGCCGTCATAACCGACGGGCAGCCCCGCATAACCATTGGCTATTGTGCAAGGCGCCTAGCCAAGAGGGACAATCCTTGCTTTGATTACATGCGCTGCCGCCGCCGGCGCGGCGCCACGAGGTGCAACATGCAGATTTTCGAGGACAACACGCGATCCATCGGCCGTACGCCGCTCGTGCGCATCAACCGGCTGACCGCGGGCGCGGGCGCCACGGTCGTCGCGAAGATCGAGGGACGCAACCCCGCGTATTCGGTCAAATGCCGGATCGGCGCCGCGATGGTCTGGGACGCGGAGGCGCGCGGCGTGCTGCAGCCCGGGATGTCGATCGTCGAGGCGACCAGCGGCAACACCGGCATCGCGCTCGCGTATGCGGCCGCGGCGCGCGGCTACGGATGCGTGCTGACGATGCCCGAGACGATGAGCATGGAACGGCGCAAGGTCCTGGTCGCGCTCGGCGCGCGCTTGATCCTCACGCCGGGCGCGAAGGGAATGAAGGGCGCGATCGCCAAGGCCGAGGAGCTCGCCGCGGCGGATCCGCGCCAATACCTGTTGATGCGGCAGTTCGACAATCCGGCCAACCCGGGCATTCACGAAACGACGACCGGCCCCGAGATCTGGGCGGATACCGACGGGCAGATCGACGTTCTGGTGTCCGGCGTCGGCACGGGTGGCACGCTGACCGGTGTGTCGCGGTACATCAAGCGGACGCGCGGCAAGCCGATTCTCACGGTCGCGGTGGAACCGGCGGCCTCGCCGGTGATCACCCAGACCCTCGCGGGCCAGCCGCTGACGCCCGCTCCCCACAAGATCCAGGGGCTCGGCGCCGGCTTCATTCCCCGCAACCTCGATCTCACGTTGCTCGATCGCGCCGAGCTGGTCAGCAACGAGGAAGCGATCGCGGTCGCCCGCCGCCTCGCCCGCGAGGAGGGGATCCTGTGCGGCATTTCCTGCGGTGCGGCGATGGCAGCCGCGCTGCGCCTCGCGCATGAGCCCGCGCAGCGCGGCAAGACGATCGTCGCGATCCTGCCGGACGCCGGCGAGCGGTATCTGTCCGGCGCCCTGTTCGAAGGCTTGTTCGACGAGGTCGAGAAGATGCAGGCGGTCGGCTGAACGGAGCGGCGGCGATGGCGGATCCCGAGACACCCGAGGCGGCCCGGCGGCGCGTGACCGCCGCGCTACTGTGCGCGTTCCGCGACGACCCGCGCGCGGTCTGCGTGTCGCGGCACTATCTGCCTTCGCGCGATGCGATCCTGGAGATCCTCCAGACGATCCTCGATTTGTTGTACCCCGGGTACTTCGGCCCGCGGGGGCCGGACCGCGAGAACCTCGGCAAGCGGGTCGAGGAGATCCTCGAACGGCTCACCCCGATGCTCGAACGGGAGATCGAGCAGTGCCTGTGCTACGGCCGCGAGCGCGACGCGGACGGCGGCGGGTCGGGGCAGGACGCGGAGTGCGCGCCGCGTGCGCGGCGGTTGACCCAGGCGTTCCTCGCGCGGTTGCCGGCGATTCGCGGGATGCTGGTCCGGGACGTGCAGGCCGCGTACGAAGGCGACCCGGCCGCGACGAGCCTCGACGAGATCATCCTGGCGTATCCCGGCGTGCTCGCGGTCGGCGTGTACCGGATCGCCCACGAACTGCACACCCTCGGGGTTCCGATGATCGCGCGGATCATGACCGAATGGGCCCATTCGCGGACCGGCTGCGACATCCATCCGGGCGCACGCATCGGCCCCGAATTCTTCATCGACCATGCGACCGGCGTGGTGATCGGCGAGACGACCGAGATCGGCGCGCGCGTGAAGCTCTACCAAGGCGTCACGCTCGGCGCCCTCTCGTTCCCGCGCGACGCGGATGGCCAGATCATCCGCGGGCGGAAACGCCACCCGACCGTCGAGGACGGGGTGACGCTGTACGCAAACGCGACCGTGCTCGGCGGCGGCACGGTGGTCGGCGCGGACAGCGTGATCGGTGGCTCGGTATTCCTCGCGCACAGCGTTCCGCCGCGATCGCGCGTGTCGCTGAAGGAGCCGGAATTGCGGGTCGCGGTTCGCGACCCGGTATTGCCCGCGGACGCGGCGTTCTTCGAGATCTGACGCGGCGCGGGACCGCTCGCGACGGCAGGTGGCGTCGCCGTCGCGAGCCGTCGTTCCCGGCCCGTGCGATCCTTCAGAACATCCGGCCGAGCAGCGGGACCATCAGCAACGCGACGATGTTGATGATCTTGATCAACGGGTTGATCGCCGGGCCGGCCGTGTCCTTGTACGGATCGCCGACGGTATCGCCGGTCACCGCGGCCTTGTGCGCGTCCGAGCCCTTGCCGCCGTAGTTGCCTTCCTCGATGTATTTCTTGGCATTGTCCCAGGCGCCACCGCCGGTCGTCATCGATATCGCGACGAACAAACCGGTCACGATCGTTCCGATCAGGAGACCGCCGAGCGCCTGGATGCCCGCGCCAGGCGCCATCAACCAGCTCACGATCAGCACCAGCGCGATCGGAACGACGATCGGCAACAGCGAGGGCACGATCATTTCCTTGATCGCGGCCTTCGTCAGCATGTCGACGGCCTTCGAATAATCCGGCTTCGCGGTGCCTTCCATGATCCCCTTGATCTCGCGGAACTGGCGGCGCACTTCCTCGACGACCGCGCCGGCCGCGCGTCCGACCGCCTCCATCGCCATCGCGCCGAACAGGTACGGCACCAGACCGCCGACGAACAGGCCGATGATCACCGCGGGGGTCGACAGGTCGAACCGCGTCGGGTGGCCGAGGGTTTCCTGAAGCTTGTGGGTATAGTCGGCGAACAGCACGAGCGCGGCGAGACCCGCCGAACCGATCGCATAGCCCTTGGTGACCGCCTTGGTCGTGTTGCCGACCGCGTCGAGCGGATCGGTGATGTCACGGACCTTCTTGTCGAGACCCGCCATCTCGGCGATCCCGCCGGCGTTGTCGGTGATCGGGCCGTAGGCGTCCAGCGCGACGATCATTCCGGTCATCGACAGCATCGCGGTCGCGGCGATCGCGATGCCGTACAGGCCCGCGAGCTGATGAGCCGCCCAGATGCTGAGGCAGATCGCGAGCACCGGCAGCGCGCAGGCCTTCATCGACACGCCGAGCCCGGCGATGATGTTGGTCGCGTGGCCGGTCTGGGAGGCCCTCGCAATGTGACGCACCGGGGAATATTCGGTGGCCGTATAGTACTCGGTGATCACGATCATCGCCGCGGTCAGACCGAGACCGACCAGCGTGCACAGCCAGATCGCCATCGCCTGATCGCCCATCACGGCGCGCGACACGAAGTAGAACGCGATCGCCGAGAGCACGCCCGACACGATCACGCCTTTGTACAGCGCGTTCATGATCTTGCCGCCTTCACGGGTGCGCACGAAGAACGTGCCGACGATCGACGAAACGATCGAGATCGCGCCGAGCACCAGCGGGAACAGGATCGCCTTCTCGCCGAGGTTGACCATCACCAGGCCGCCGAGCAGCATCGTCGCGACCAGCGTGACCGCATAGGTCTCGAACAGATCCGCGGCCATCCCGGCGCAGTCGCCGACGTTGTCGCCGACGTTGTCCGCGATCACGGCGGGATTACGCGGATCGTCCTCCGGAATCCCCGCTTCGACCTTGCCGACCAGGTCGGCGCCGACGTCGGCGCCCTTGGTGAAGATGCCGCCGCCCAACCGCGCGAAGATGGAGATCAGGGAGCCGCCGAACGCGAGGCCGACCAGCGACCGCAGCGCCGCGCCCGGGTCCCCGAGCAAGTGCCGCATCGCGAGGTAATAGGCCGCGACGCCGAGCAGTCCGAGCCCGACGACCAGCATGCCGGTTATCGCGCCGCCGCGGAACGCGACCTTGAGCGCCGCGTTGATCCCGTTGTTCGCGGCTTGCGCGGTGCGCACGTTCGCGCGCACCGAGATGAACATGCCGGTGTAGCCCGCGGATCCGGAGAGCAGCGCGCCGAGCGCGAAGCCGCCGGCCGTCGGCCAGCCGAGGGTGAGCCCCAGCACGACGAACAGGATCGCGCCGACCAGGGCGATCGTCGAATATTGACGGTTCAGGTACGCCTGGGCGCCGGCCTGGATCGCCGCGGCGATCTCCTGCATACGCTCGTTGCCCGCCGGCTGCGCGAGGATCCAACGCATCGAAAAGAGGCCATACAGGATCGCGATCACGCCGGCCGAGATGGCCAGCCAAAGCGCATTGTCGAGGTTCATGAATCCGTCTCCGTCTACTGGTCAGCGTCTTGGTTTTTATCGAAAATCCCGGGTATTCGCCCAGAGGATTCGCCGTCGCAACGGGCGGCGACTATAGCACGAAGGGCTTGTTCAGCCGCTTGCGCACCGGCGCGCCCTTGATCTCGACGTAGTCCGGCAGGCCGCCCCGGTATGGCGGGTAGTCCTCGCCCTCGATCAGCGGCGCGAGGTAGCGCCGGCACGCCGCGGTGATCCCGAAGCCGTCGGCGGTGATGAAGCTGCGCGGCACCTTCTTTTCCTTGTTCGCGATCGCGCCGAGCGGCGCCTCGCCGATCGTCCAGCGGTACGGGCTCGAGGACCGGCGCACGATCACCGGCAGTACGGCGTCCTTGCCCGCGAGCGCGAACTCGACCGCGGCCTTGCCGACCGCGTAGGCCTGCTCGACGTCGACCGCGGAGACGATGTGCCGGGCCGAACGCTGCAGATAGTCGGCGACGGCCCAGTGGAATTTCAGGCCGAGCGCGCTGCGGGTCATTTCGGCGATCAGCGGCCCGACACCGCCGAGCTGCGCGTGGCCGAACGCATCCTTCGTACCGGCCTCGGCGAGGAACCGACCGTCCGCGTCGCGCACGCCCTCGGACACGACGATCACGCAATACCCGCGCCGCTCGACCGTCGCCTTGACCTTCGCGAGGAATCGGTCCCGGTCGAACGCGATCTCCGGGAACAGGATCACGTGCGGTGCGTCCGCCGCGCCACGCCCGGCGAGACCGCCCGCGGCCGCGATCCACCCTGCGTGCCGGCCCATGACCTCGAGCACGAACACCTTGGTCGAGGTGCGCGCCATCGACGCGATGTCGAGGGCCGCCTCGCGGGTGGAGATCGCCACGTACTTCGCCGCCGATCCGAATCCCGGCGAGCAATCGGTGATCGGCAGGTCGTTGTCGACGGTCTTCGGGATGCCGATGCAGGTGAGCGGATAACCCATCGAGCGGCCGATCTCGGACACCTTCTGCGCGGTGTCCATCGAGTCGTTGCCGCCGTTGTAGAAGAAATAGCCGATGTCGTGCGCGCGGAACACCTCGATCAGGCGCTCGTACTCCGCCCTGTTGCGCTCGAGGCTCGCCAGCTTGTAGCGCGCGGAGCCGAACGCGCCCCCGGGCGTGTGCCGCAATGCGCGGATCACCGCGGCGCTCTCGCGGCCGGTGTCGATCAGGTCTTCGTGCAGCGCACCGAGGATCCCGTGACGCCCCGCGTACACCGTCCCGATCCGGCGCCGATGGGCCCGCGCGGTTTCGATCACGCCGCACGCCGAGGCATTGATCACCGCCGAGACGCCGCCGGACTGCGCGTAGAACGCGTTCCTTGGGCCCGAACTCCGGGTTTTTGCCGCCGCCATCGTTCCCTTTTCCGTCGATCCGCCAAAGGGCGAAGGATAGCCGATCGCGGCCGTCGCGGCACGGGTCGAGTGGCGGCGGGACGCTCCTGGCGATCCTTCGCGGGCGGCGCGCGGACCCGGACCGGTTTGACGCTCGGGCCCCGCATCGGTAGGTTAGCGCCCTTTGAATCCGCTGAACTAGAAAAAACCATGCGTATCGTCTTGCTGGGCGCGCCGGGATCGGGGAAAGGCACGCAGTCGCAACTTCTCGTCGAAGCCTACCGGGTGCCGCAGATCTCGACGGGCGACCTGCTGCGCGAGGCCGTCGCCCGGCAAACGGATCTCGGCATGCGCGCGAAGGCGGCGATGGACCAGGGTCGCCTGGTCGACGATGTGATCGTGCTCGAGATGATCCGCGAGCGGCTCGCGCGTCCCGACACCGCCGCGGGGTTCATTCTCGACGGCTTCCCGCGCAACATCCCGCAGGCCGTCGCGCTCGAGACGCTGCTCGCCGACCTGGGCCAGCCGCTCGACGCGGTCGTGCTGATGAACCTGGATCTCGGCGTCCTGTTCAAGCGACTCACCGGCCGGCGCACCTGCGCCGACTGTGGGCGGGTGTTCAACATATTCACCTCTCCGCCGGGGACGCCGCCGCATTGCACGCGCTGCGACGACCGTCCGAGGCTCGTGCAGCGACCGGACGATGCCGAGAGCGTGATCGGCAAGCGGCTCGAGGTCTACGAGGCGCAGACGAAGCCGTTGATCCAGCATTACACCGACAACGGCTTGCTGCGCGTCGTCGAAGCCGACGCCGAAATCGCCAACGTATTCCGGGAACTGCACCGGGTGATCGATGCCGCCGTCGAACGGCGCCGGAGCGGGCGGGCGGGTTGAGTCGGGGCCCCTCGCGCTCTATTCGAGCACCGCGAGCAGGCGCTCGCCGATCACCGCGCGGCGCCAGCCGGCGAGCGCGCCGACCGCCCGCGAGCCGGTCGCGAGCGCCTTGATCTGGCCGCGGGTCGCGAGCACCTCGGCGCTCACGCCGAGCTCGGCGGCATGCGAATCGAGCACCTTCGCCATTCGCTCCATCGCGGCACGCTCCGCATCGGTCGGCCGGGCGGGGCGGGCGGGTTCGAGGTCGGCGTCGCCGGTCGCCGCGGCCTCGCGCAACGCCCCGAGCAAGCCGTCGGTGAATTTCGCCGCGTACGGGGTCGGCATCGACCGGAGTCGCGCCAGCTCGCTCGCATCGGCCGGCGCGGCTTCGGCGACCTCGTAGATCGCCGCGTCCGGCAGGATCCACGCGCGCGGAAGGTTGCGCTGCTGCGCGGTCCGCTCGCGCCACGCGGCGAGCGCCTTCGCGCGGACCCGCGCGGCCGGCTCGAGACGGGCGATCCCGCCGAGCCGTTCCCAGGCCGAATCGGGATCGGATTCGTAGAGACGTGGGTCCGAGAGCGCCGCGCAGTCCTCGCGGACCCAGGCCTCGCGTCCGAGCTCCCGCACGCGCTCCTCGAGCATCGAGGCGATCTCTTCGAGGTAGCGCACGTCGTCCGCCGCGTAGGAGATCTGTTCGCGCGACAGCGGCCGCTTGGACCAATCGGTGCGCGTGTGTGCCTTGTCGAGACTCACGCCGAGCAAGGTGCGCACGAGATCGGCATAGCCGATCTGCGGCTTCAACCCGGCGCACGCGGCGGCGACCTGGGTGTCGAACACCGGCGCGACGATGCGGCCCGCGGCGTGGTGCAACGCCTCGAGGTCCTGCCTCGCGGCGTGCGCGAGCTTGCTCACCGGGGCGGCTTCGAGCAGCGGCCCGAGCGCATCGAGGCGCAGCGCCAGCGTGTCGACGCACCAGATCTCGCGTTCGGCCGCGACCTGCAACAGACACAGTCGCGGGAAGAAGGTCCGTTCGCGCAGGAACTCGGTGTCGATGGCGACACGGCCGGCTGTCTGCAGACGCCGCGCGAGTTCCACGAGGCCGGGTTCGTCGTCGATCCAATTGGGGTCGGGCACTGTCGGGTTCCGCGTGTACAATTCTGCCGGCGCTCTCGAAACGAAATTATGACCGAATCGGCCGGGGAAAACTGACGATGCACGTGCACATCCTGGGCATCGGCGGGACGTTCATGGGCGGCATCGCCGCGATCGCCCGGGAAGCGGGGTTCCGCGTGACCGGTTCGGACCGCAACCTGTATCCGCCGATGAGCACGCAGCTCGCGGCCGTCGGTATCGAGGTGATCGACGGCTACGAGGCGGCGCAGCTCGACCTCGATCCGGACGTCGTGATCGTCGGCAACGCGCTCAGCCGGGGAATGCCGGTCGTGGAGGCGATGCTCGATCGCGGACTCCCCTACGTTTCCGGTCCCGAATGGCTTGCCGAGCACGTGCTGCGGTCACGGCACGTGCTCGCGGTCGCCGGCACGCACGGCAAGACGACGACGACCGGCATGCTGAGCTGGATCCTCGAATCCGCGGGCCTCGCGCCCGGCTTCCTGATCGGCGGCGTGCCGGAGAATTTCACCACGACTGCGCGGCTCGGCTCGGCGCCTTGCTTCGTGATCGAGGCCGACGAGTACGACACCGCGTTCTTCGACAAGCGCGCCAAATTCGTGCATTACCGCCCGCGGACCGTGGTGCTGAACAACCTCGAGTTCGACCATGCCGACATCTACCCGGACCTCGCGGCGATCGAGCGGCAGTTCAACCAGCTGCTGCGCACCGTTCCGCACGCCGGACGGGTGGTCGTGAACGGCGAGGATCGGGCGCTCGCCGACGTGCTCGCGGCCGGTTGCTGGACGCCCCGGGAGCGCTTCGCGATCGACGCCCTGGGCGGCGACTGGGCGGCACGCATCGACGGCGGCGCCTGCGACCGCTTCGAGGTCCTGCGGCGCGGCGCGGTGGTCGGACGTGTCGAGTGGCCGTTGATCGGGCGCCACAACGTCCTGAATGCGCTGGCCGCGATCGCGGCGGCGGAACACGTCGGCGTCGAGCCGTCGCCCGCGGTCGAGGCGCTGTGCCGTTTCCGCGGCATCCAGCGCCGCATGCAGCTGCGCGGCGTCACGGGCGGGGTCAGTGTCTACGACGACTTCGCCCATCATCCGACCGCGATCGCGACGACGCTCGCGGGCTTGCGTGCGCGCGTCGGCGACGCCCGGATCGTGGCGGTGCTCGAACCCCGGTCGAACACGATGAAACTCGGGGTGCACCGCGACGCGCTCGCCGCGGCCGTCACGGCCGCGGATGCCGCGTGGTTCCTGACGCCGCCGAACCTGGGCTGGGATCTGCGCGCCGCGGTCGCGTCCCTTGGGGATCGCGCGCACTTCGCCGCGACCGTGGACGAACTCGCCGACCGCCTGGTCGGCGGCGCACGGCCGGGCGATCACTGGCTGATCATGAGCAACGGCGGCTTCGGCGGTTTGCCAGAACGGGTGCTGCGGCTGCTCGACTCGACGCCGGCGGCACCCAGAACGCGCGAGTGATCCACAACGCGACCGCGATCGCGAAGCCCCAGGGCAGCACCCAGTAGCCGAGGATCCCGTCGAATCGTCCGACCCAGACCGACGACAGCGTCGCCGAATCGCGCACGGTCGCGAGCTGCAGCATCCGCAGCACGACGACCCAGCCTGCGTGCAGGCCGATCCCGACCGCATTGTTGCCGGTCAGGATCCGGGTCATGCTGAGGATCAAGCCGACCGTGAGCCACGACAGGAACGAGTCGAGCACGGCCGACGGATGGGACAGCGGCACGAACGAGCGCGACAGGAGCACGAAGCCGCTGCGCCATGCGAGTTCGTCGTGCGGGATGCTCGCCTTCGCGAAGAAGTGCAGCACCGCGAACACCGGCGCGGTCAACAGCGCCCCCGCCCAGGGGCCGGATTCGCGCTCGATCGCGGTCTGCATCGCGCCGCGCATCACGGTCTCCTCGATCAGCGCGACCGCGATCCCGGAGGCCACGCCGGCGAGGAAGATCCGCGCGATGCTGCCCGCCGACGGCGTGAACCCGGGCGCGATCGCGCGCAGGTGCGCGCCGAGGAGGAACGCCGCCCCCAGCGCCGCGGTCGCGATCCCGACCACGCCCCAGATCAGCGCCTGCGCGATGAACCGCCGCCGCGGCAGGCCGAAGCCGAAGTCGGCGCGCGTCCGCAGGTCGAGGCGGCGGCACAGCCAGACGAGCTCGCCCGCGAGAACCAGCATCGCGACGCGCTCGGCGACCCGGTGGAACGCCCAATGGCCGATCCCGCCGACGAGCCAGTACGCCGGATAGGCGACGCAGGCGCCGATCAGCAGCGCCAACGTGATCGCCGCGACGAAGGCCGCGAACGCGCGCATCGCTAACCGACCGATCCGGGAGCCGCGGCCGTCGCCGCGCCGACCGCCGCAAACGCGCGTTCCGCGGCGCCGATCGTCGCGTCGACGTCCGCGGG